>NZ_JANMZH010000207.1:0-31792 GCF_031383065.1 Microcoleus sp. OTE_8_concoct_300
CAACTTTTCGGTACATGAACGAAAGTGCTGCTGTGCATGGCTTTTGACTAATTTTAGCTCATAGTCTTACACATTGTCAACGCCGAACGCGAGTCAAAGTCTTTTGAGGTAAGGGTTTTAGGCTTATTCAGCAAGCCCTACATATATTGTCTGTAAAACCCGCCCCTAGGAAATTCGCTATTTCCGCCACCTGTCAAATTGGTCTTCGGAACAGCCATTAATAAATTGATTGCTCACCCAACCGTCAAGGATTGTCAAAGTTTCATTAGGAGGATTACCCGAAAATCTGGCCGCAATTTTCACCCAATTACCTTGTCTGCTGACAGCCCTAACTCCGTCTCCCCTTTTCAATTTAGCAACAACCGGGTACTGATTGCCTGGGCCTTTGCGAATGTTAACAGCGCCACCTTCACCTGTAATAAACGAGCATTGAGTTTGCTTTTTTAAAGCTTCTGCTTTTGCGGGATTAAGACTTTGCTGCTTGCCGAAAACAGGAAAGCTGTAAAGTGAGAAGCTAAAACTTGCAACGACTGCTGCAATAAAAAAGGCTTTTGATTGAGTAAAAATTAGCATTATTTCATTTCCTTGGATTGGCCGAACTGAAGTCATGATTATGAACTTTTTGAGAATGACTTCAGTCCTTACTACTAACTATTATTTTACAGAGGCAAACCATTCGGTAACACCTTGGGCGATCGCCTCGGCTAACTTCTTCTGTTCTGTCGGATTCACAATCCATTCAAATTCTTCGGGATTGATCATAAATCCCAATTCCATTAAAACAGATGGAGTAACGGCAGGACGAGTCATCGCTAAGTTGTTCCAGAATACACCATAGCTGGGACGGTTCAACTTGGCAACTAAATAATTGTGCAAAAACATTGCCAAACTGTGCGCTTGCGGGTGAAACCAGAAAGCGCCGACGCCTTTAGTATTAATGGCGTCGCCGTTATCTGGCAAAGCATTGTAGTGAAGTGAAATTGCGATCGCAGGTTCTTCTTTTTGAATCATTTCCACTCTCGGCGGCAAATCCAAATCGACATCTTCTACTCGCGTCATTACCACATTTGCGCCGCGATTTACCAATTCCTCTTGCACCAATTTCGACACAATTAAAGTTACTGTTTTTTCCCTAATTCCCACGGGGCTCACAGCACCTGAATCCTCCGGCCCGCCGTGTCCCGGATCGATGAGAATCTTAATTCCCGACAGCGGCTTTGCTTGCGACACAGGCATCATGCTTGTATTCACCGGCGGGTGTTTTAAAGACAGCACTAAAGTTGTGCCGTCGTATCTCAATTTATAGCCCCACTGCTGGGCAGATTTGAGATTAAAAGTATATTGTACTTGCAGTGGCGAGATTTGTTGCCATTCCAAACGTGAAATTACCGGGTCATCTGAGACGCGAATAATGTCAGTTTGAGCGGTAGTATTGTACAGCGTTAAAGTGAAGGTGCGTTCTCCTTCTTGCACGGTGACTGGGACGGTTGTTTCTAAGGGAAATAACACCTCTGTCCATCCGGAAACTTGACGCGAGCTGGCGCTGCGAATAATCGATCGCGGAGGCACTGAATCCTGGACAATTCGTACTTCCGAGGCTTTAATCCAACCACCGTAATCTAGCCGAATCCATTCTCCCTCGCGCCCGATAACTGTTGCTCGCGTTCCCTTCGGCAGCGGTGTCATCCGAGAAAAATCCGTACTCGCCCCGGTTCGGGCCACGCCCGGATCTGCCGTTACTTCTGCTATTTCTAAATCCGCCGGAGAGAGAATAGAAATCTTGCCAGTACCTTGTTGGCTGATAGTTCGATCGTTCATTGTTAGCTCAAACGAGGGTAGGCCTAAATCAACTTTTTCTCCCTTAGATGAGAGGGAGTTTTCAGGGGTTTTACCGCAGCCTTGATACTGTTCGCTGCCGCCTTTTTTGATGGGGGAGTTTTCACCTAACAGTACAGATTTGTTGTCGGGTAGTTCGACTTGCGATCGCGCTTTTAAAGGAATAGTAACGCCCGCCAATTTAACCGAAACTTGAGCATTCGCAGGTGCGATCGCCCCAAAGCAAATATATTCTCCCGGCAAAGTCGCCACATCGACTTTCGGCGTCAGGGAATCTTTAGCAAAAGCCAATCCTACAGGGACTTCGGGCTGATTCGAATCGCGCGTCACCTTAATTTTGAGTTCCTGATTTTCGTAACGCAAGGTAAAGAGATTTTCGCCGAGTTGCAGGGGAAAAGTCGGGGCGAAATGGCCGGCTGCGGTGCGCGAAATTTGGTTGTTATTTACCAAAACCTCACCCGGTGGGGGCGCTGTGCCGATTAAAAAGATGCGATCGGCTGTAGTTTTGTGGTTGGCGGGAGGATAAGCGACAAACAAAGGTTGAGCGGCGACAGCTACAGAGGCGATCGCCACGATCAGCCCAAACACAACTAATCCTAAAAATTTTCTCATTCTAAATCGCAACTAATTGAGAGTCTGTTGGTTATTTATACTAGGACTTGCGCTAAGAAACCCGGGAGAAATCCGGGAATAAACCGGGTTTCTGAGGATTAGCCGTAAGTCCTATTTACTATACAGAGCCCATTTTATCAGGTTTGTAGTTGCAATTGAGCGATATGCCACATAAATTCCCGCGTAAAACCATTAAGTTTTAATTAATTCCGAGGTCGTTCTCCACAGTTGATCCAACCGATTCGCGGGCATCGTCAAATACAAAACATCCCCCGCACTCAGACAACAATTCAGCAAATCCCAGCCGTGAATAGTTTGACACTTAGTTTCCGCATAAAGAGGCACAAAATCAGCAGACTTAGCAGCATCTTGAATGCGGTGGCCGCAGAAAGGATGTTTTGGCGTAATCAATGTGGCTAAGCAAACCCATAGACTATCAGCAGTCATTCCGTTTCCCAAAATTCTGCCTCCAATCGCCGCCGCCGCGAAAGCAGGAGCCGCCAATTCCGTCGGGTTCAAAACTCCTTCAAATTCAAAAACTTGCTGCACCATTAAAGCAAAATGTGGGTCTTGATTGCGGACAATAACTGATAGTTTTGGTGCCAATCCTTTAGCGCTCAAGGCAATTTCGACATTAGACATATCGCTGCTAGTTACCGCCAAAAGTGCTGCCGCTTGCTTAACATTAGCAGCTTCCAGAGTTGCGGCCAAACTGGCACTTCCCTGAATTACCGGAATTTTCATTGAGCGAGCCGTGCTCAGAAATCGGCAGTTCGGATCTTGCTCGATCACCACAATATCGTAACCGTTAGTGTGCAGTTCTTTAGCAATTTGGATACCCATTCCTCCGAGCCCGCAAATAATGTAATGATTGCGCTGCGGAACTCGCGCCACATCCCAATATTCGGTAAAGCGAGTTCCCAATACATAATCGTTGAGCAGTGCGTAGCAGATGCCGATGATTCCGGCTCCAACTAACATCATCACAACTGTAAATAGTTTAATGCTTTCGGGAGCTTGTTCGGCTACTTTTTCATGGCCTCCGGCTCCGGTAATCATCCCTACTGAAAAATAGAGAGAATCGACAATTGAGATATTATCGTCAACACAAATATAGGTAGCAGTAGCAACGGCAATCATTGATAGCAGCGTCAGTACAACAATTACTGCAGCTTGGCTGTGCTGCTGAAATCTGTGCAGCCTAGTTAATATTTTGAGCAGTTTTTGAGTTAAAGTTTTTTGGGGACTGTGGATAGTCGGCTGAGTGGCAACAATTAGCCGATCGCCCTGCTGACACGGCCGATCGGCAAGCACCGCCGATACTAAATCAGTTTTGTTAGCAGCCGGGAGATAATAAATCAACATTCGCGATCGATCGTCCCACAAATCGCTCAGTTTTCGATTTTTCCAAGGATGTGTTTCATCGATATATTCTTCGTGAATCGGCCAAGTGCGATCGAACAAACGCAACTGTCCTATAGCCTGACTTCCGAGAGCCGCAAAAGCAAAAACCGGAGCCGCCAATGATGAAACGCTCATGGAAGTGTGATCGAGCAAAGTGTGGTCAATTCTGTCGCCCAAGCTAGTATTGAACAATCTGTTGATGATGCGAATCTGAGGATTGAGAATCCTCGCCTGCATCAAAATTGCCAAATTCACAGCATCATCGTCTCCTGCAATTACTAAAGTGTGAGCGTTTTGAATGCCAGCCGCCAACAAGGTAGAAGCTGCTTGCAAATTACCGACAACCACATCAGAAGTTTCGCCGCGAATTGGGCGATCGCTAATACCAACCACAATCGCTCCTTGCTGTCTCAACAAACAAAAAATCTTGTATCCCGTGTGACCCAACCCGCAAACAATGATTCGAGGTTTCATAAAAAGTTATTTGCCAGCCTATTTCGGAGCTGTCCTTGTAGTTTTACTTACCATTGTTGACTGCCCTGGCTTTGCAGAATGTAGCTAAAAACACTATCTAGGATGTTTGTGCCGCAGTGGTATGGAAGTAGTGAAACAAGGACACCGCAGAGCCGTGTCTCTACAGCCGCCCGCGTTCCCAAGTTTTAAAACCAGGACACGGCAGTGCCATGTACCTACAGATATGAGGTGCAACTAACCTAATTTAATATTTGAAAAATATCCGGGTGCCACAGCCAAGCAGCAGAATCTGAATAGGTAGGGAGAGGACACTGCCCTGTCCCTACAACTATGACATCCGACATAAATTTAACTGCCTTAGCGGCAGAAGTTATTATGAAATTGACTGCGCCCTTATTAGCATCCGCTTTAGTTTTCGCCGGTACTGTCGCCTTTGCAAGCCAAGTGCAAGCAGCTCCAGCCAGCAACTCTTTGAATAACACTAAAACAACATTTCAGTGCGTTACTTCCGGTCGTAATATTGTCACAATTGCGCGGCGGGGAAATGTCACGACAGATCCAATGATTCTTTGGAAATCTACCGAGTTCGGCCGCGAATATACACCTTGGCAGCGCTGTCAAATTGTTTCCAATAGATTGACACAAGCTGTTGCCCAGAATGGCGGAAAATTGAGCAACTTGCAGTTAACAACAGGAATTATTAATAACTTGCCAGTAGTTTGTTACGTGAACGGACGGGGGCGCTGCAACTCTCAAAATCTGCTGTTCACCCTAGACAAGCGCAATGCAAAAAATCCTGGTGATGCTTTAACGAGATTGATTAATTTTGCCCAAGACGGCGGTGGGCCAGTTACAACGTTCAGAACCGGAGCTCAATCGTCTGCACCGCAGTTTGTTCCCTTTGGAGATATGGTCGATCGAGCTTTGAATTCTCCAAACAATAAACCGTCAGTTCCTGTAGCAAAACCGCAGGGCGATCGAGGTATTTAATCTCCCATTCTACTCGTTATCTACTCGTTACCAGGCTCTTCCTGGTAACGCAGATCCGGAGGCTCTGCCTCCAATTTTCCTGGAAGCTGGCGAGGCAGAGTCTCTGGATATCGGTTCCCAGGCAGAGCCTAGGAACGAGTTAAACTTGCACCTGAGAAATTTCTACTCGTTACCAGGCTCTTCCTGGTAACGCAGATCCGGAGGCTCTGCCTCCAATTTTCCTGGAAGCTGGCGAGGCAGAGCCTCTGGATATCGGTTCCCAGGCAGAGTCTAGGAACCAGTTATTATCGCATTATTCATAGTTCCCAACCCCTTCAATTTTCTCATCAGTCAACTCGTACAACTCGCGCAACTGCTGCAACTTATCGGCATCCGGCAGCCAAAAACCCCGCCCGTTAGCCTCCAACATTCTGCCGACAATATTGCGAAAAGCTTCAGGATTTGCCTCCCGCAACTTCTTCGCCATCTCTTCATCTAAAGCATAAGTATCAGCCGCCTGATCGTAAACCCAACCATCAGTAAAATCAGCCGTTCCGCCCCAACCAATTAACGCCGTCATGCGCTGCGAAATTTCATAAGCGCCGCCAGAACCTTGATTGGCCATCGCGTTAGCCCACTTAGGATTTAGCAACTTAGTTCGATATTCCAAGCGCAGCAAATCTTCTAAATTGCGCGGAGTGGTATCCTGAGAAAAACTTTCTACAAAACTCGTGTTAACCTTTTTGCCGCGCTGCTTTTCTGCGGCTTTCTTCAAACCGCCAGTATTCGCATAATACTCTTGAATATCAGTCAAACCGTATTCCACAGAATCAATTTCTTGAATTATGCGATCGCACCCTTGCAACAACTGAGTCAAAACCTCCGGCCTCGCTTCCCCCTTATCCTTCCTCCCGTAACTAAAAACATTGCGACTTTCCCAAGTTTTCCCCAACTCATCCCCCGATTCCCAACTACCATCAACAACCCTATCGTTAACCAAAGAACCAAAATCCCCAGCCGGATTAGAAAACAACCTCGCCGAATAATTCTGCACACCTTTTGCCTGCAAAATTAAAGCGTGTTTGCGAATAAAATTATCCGATTCCGGTTCATCAGCATCCGCCGCCCGCACGAACAAATCATCCAACAATTCAATAATATTTACAAAGCTATCTCGGAAAATACCCGAAAGATTTCCCAACACATCAATCCGGGGATGACCGACATCAGCTAACGGTTTTAATTCATAGCGAACAATGCGACCAGTACCTTCTTTTAGAGGTTCAGCCCCCACCAATTCTAGCAGAATTCCAATAGATTCCCCCCGCGTTTTTATCGCATCCAAACCCCACAACATCACCGCCACAGTCTCAGGATAATTCCCCTGTTCCTCAACGTGCTTCTCAATAATTTTCCGAGCAATTTCGCGCCCCCTTTCATAAGCCGCCGGAGAAGGCATCCGATAAGGATCTAAAGCGTGAATATTCCTGCCAGTTGGCAACACCCCAGCCCCATCCCGCAACAAATCCCCACCCGGTGCAGGCAGAATATATTCCCCATTCAAACCCCGCAAAAGATTAGTCAACTCATCCGTCGTTTGCCACAACAAATCCCGCACCAACAAACCCTCCTCAAAAACCCCATCAAACCCCTCTTGTGGCACAGGCATCTTGCCTGTGCTTGCTTGCGAAACAATGGTTTTTACCTGTTCCTGTGATAACCTCTCCCCAAAATAAGCCTCAAGATAAGAGGTCATTTCCTCAGTATTAGGCGGTTCCCCGAGAACGTGCAAACCCGAAGAAAACAAGCGACATTCCACCACCTGCAAATACTCGTAAAGCTTCACAAGATAGCGGTTAAAAGCATCAGCACTGAACATTCCCACATTCTCAAAACTAAAAGCAATCCCCAACTTGCGAGCCTCATCAAACGGACAATCAGCCTCCAAACCGCTATCTAAAACTTTCTTGCAAATAGCCTCTTTCAGCACATAATTCTTAGCAGTATCTTCTCGATATTCCGCAATCAAATCCCGCAAAGCCATCAATTCCTTGTACAAGCCAGCGCGGCCGTAGGGCGGCACATTGTGAGAAATCAAAACACCGTAACCGCGCCGTTTTGCCAACATCGATTCCGAGGGATTGTTAGCAGCATAGATATAAAGATTCGGCAAACTTCCCAACAAAATATCCGACCAAGAATAGCCAGTATTTCCCAGAGGAGATCCCGGCAACCATTCAACAGTGCCGTGCATTCCGAAGTGAACCACAGCATCAGCTTGCAAATCATTTTGCAGCCACTTGTAAAAAGCAGCATATTGAGGGTGAGGCGTCAAATCGCGATCGAACATTAAGCGCATCGGATCGCCCGAAATTCCCAGCGGCGGCTGCAAACCTATCCAAACATTCCCCAGTTGAATGCCACCGATTTGGAACTCGTCGCCGTCTGTCTTAATGCCCGTACCAGTTAAAGACTTCCACTGCTTTTCAATACGACTTGTTGACAAATACCCCAGCCACTTCTCCAGAGTTTTAACATTAACAGTATTGCCAAACCCTCCCCTCCCATCTGCGTTCATCCGCGTTAATCCGCCCCCATCTGCGGTTGCAGCATCATCCGCCTCTTTCACCCTGCGAATTAACTCCTCACCGTCAGCCGGAATTTCTCCAACGGTATAACCTGCTGCTTGAAGTTTGTGCAGGAAATTTAGCAGAGATTTCGGTACATTTAATAAAGCAGCCGTACCCGCCGCACCGTAACCGGGAGGAAACCCGTAGAGAATAATCGCAATTTTCCTTTCAGATGGAGGAGTTTGGCGCAATTTCACCCAATTGTTAATTCTACTTGTCAGGCGTTTCGCGCGATCGGGTACCAGATAAATATCCTCACCCACCAAACCGCCCAGGGGAACAGGATCGATCGCGCCATCCAACTCAGGCAAAGCATACAATACCACACTTTGCAAACCTCCAATCCCCTGACGAGTCCAAGAATGGATATCCTGAATCAGCAGAGGTGCGGACACAAAATAAGGTACATTTTTAGCAGTTAAAATGCGCTTAGCAACTTCCACCTGCCTTCCACCCTCCATCGAACCAGCAGGCCCGCCAACCAAAGGAAAGCCAATAGTAGAAACAATGGCATCAACTTCCACAGCATCTTTAGAAAGCGAAAGAGTTTCAATATTGCCTTGTTTTCGGCGCGCAGTTTCATCAGCAGTCGTCATCCAATCCCGCACCGCCACATGGCCTTCAACGCCATTAATAAAAATCGGCAAAGGCACAATTCCCGCATCTTCAAAATAGCGAATCAATTGAGGAATATAAGGCAGCTTCGTGATAACGTGCTTGCGGTAAAGCAAGAGGCCCACAACTGGGGATTTTCCTCTGTCTGAATTTTGAGACCAATTGGTCTCAAATTTTGTGGAACGGGCATCTTGCCCGTTAAAAACCCGGTCTAAATTTTCAGACAAATTAGTCTCAAATTTTGTGTAACGGGCATCTTGCCCGTTATAACCCTTCCTATCAAGATGTCTAGCCTCTTTTGTGGAACGGGCATCTTGACCACCCCTAGCACTTTGATTACCGAGATACCAATCCAAATATTGCCGAGGCGATTCAAAATAACCATTATAATCAGGATGCAATAAACCCATATTGGGAGTTTCCACAGGCGGCGGAATTTCTGCAACCTTCAGCCCCAAATACTTTTCGGCAATAATCCAAAACATCGAGACAACATTATCCGCACCGCCCGCATTCCAGTAACCATAAATAATCAGCCAGTTACGCAAATCTTGCACTTTTTGCACCGGCACATACTTTAATAACTTCGGCCCCACCTTCAAAAAGCTGATATAACCAGCCAGCTTATCTTCTTCTCGCCCATTGCTGAACTTATCCAGAATAAACTTAACAGGCTTCGGCATTCCCTGCGGTTTGTCGCCAATTTTAAAAGCGCCAATTTGAGTAAGACTCATCAATTCCAAAGCCGACTCAAAAACCAGGCGAATCGGAATATTTTGCACCCTTGGACGCAGCCACATTACCGCATCGTAATCAAACAACAAACTCCCGAAAAACACATCAGCATTCAAGAGGGCAGCCGCTACAGCGTCCGGTTCGTCTGCGAGGGCGCGATCGCTAAAAACCCGTACTTCCAATCCCTGACACCCAGAAACAGCCAACTCAGCAGCTTTCCGGTACAAATCAGCATTAAAAGATTCAAACCCTGCAATTAAGACAATGCGTTTCACAGCCCAACCTCGGAATATTTGCTTATTTAAATGATAAACTAATCGCAGAGATTCACAGGCAAGATGCCTGTACCACTAATAAAACAGAAAAACTTCTTGCTACACTTCTTACTCTTCCTTCGCGCCCTTCGCGCCTTCGCGGTTCGTCAAATATTTATTCTGGAACTAACAAAAAATTAAAATAATCAAACCACTCCAAACACACACATAATTAAAACCGTGAATCGAATACCTCCCGCAATAGTTATATTAGGTCAAAACAGCCAGCCGATCTCCAAAAAAATCTCCGCCCATTTCCCCGGTTCCCAGATTTACGGTTTAATCGATCGCACGAACGACACAGACATCAACTTTAGCAACTTCGGCGAAACATTGCGAGAATTATTTGCAACAGAAACCCCAATCATCGGCATCTGCGCCGCCGGAATCATCATCCGCACCCTCGCCCCGCTGCTGTCAGACAAACGCGCCGAACCGCCAGTTTTAGCCGTCGCAGAAGACGGAAGCGCCGTCGTACCGCTGCTGGGCGGTTTGCACGGCGTTAACGATTTAGCCAGAGAGATTGCAGCAGCCCTCGGCGTACAACCTGCAATTACCACCACCGGAGATATCCGCTTTCGCACCGCGCTGCTGAGTCCTCCCCAAGGCTATTATTTGGCAAATCCAGAGGACGCGAAGACTTTTATTTCAAATTTGCTCGCCGGGGCAAAAGTACGCCTAGAAGGGGCTGCAAGCTGGCTTTCCGAGAGCAATTTGCCGATCGCCCCCGACGCAAAATTGACTATTCGCGTCACCGAAAAAGCAATTGTGCCAACGCCCGATTGTTTAGTTTACCATCCGCAAATTGTGGCAGTTGCACTCACAAAGCTATGGAATATTGAGCCGGAAATAGCGGTTTCAGTTGTCCAGCAAGTCTTGCAAAATGCAGGTTTAGCGCCAGCTTCCGTTGCGGGATTTTTTGCATTAAAAGAGGAGATGGGAAACCCGGCACTTGAAGCAGTTTCACAATATTTTAAAGTCCCCGTCCGCTTTTTCAATCTCTCCGAACTTGTCGAATTAGACTCAATTGAATTCATCGAAAATAAGGCCGCACAAATTGCCCTGACAGCAGCCGGTGCAAACAGTCACTTAATCGAGTACGATCGCCCAAACGCACTGAATATCGCGATCGCCCTAGCCGCCCAACCCTTTGATGCTAGGGCAATGGGAGTTAGCCGCGGCAAACTGGCGATCGTCGGTACCGGCCCCGGAGGCGCGCAGTGGATGTCCCCGGAGGTTAAGGAAATTCTGCGCGAAGCCACGGATTGGGTGGGTTACAAATTTTATCTCGATTTAGCCGGAACCCTGCGGTTCGGACAAAAGCGGCACGATTCCGACAACCGCGAAGAGATCGATCGCGCCCGTTTTGCCCTAGATTTAGCAGCATCGGGCCAATCTGTAGCCGTGGTTTCGTCGGGAGATCCGGGTATTTTTGCGATGGCTGCAGCGGTGTTTGAGGCGATCGACTTTGATGCCAAACCCGAATGGCAAGGCATCGATATTCGGGTGGCACCGGGCATTTCAGCCATGCAGGCAGCCGCTGCTGCGATCGGAGCACCCCTCGGACACGATTTTTGCGTGATTTCGCTTTCCGATATTCTCAAGCCTTGGGAGGTCATAGAACAGCGGATTGCGGCGGCGGCTGCTGCCGATTTAGTTATGGCATTTTACAATCCCATCTCGAAACAGCGGATTTGGCAACTCGGAAAAGCGATCGAGATTTTGTTGCAAAGTCGCGATCCTAAAACCCCCGTCATATTGGGGCGAAACCTCGGCCGGCCCGGTCAATCTGTGCGCGTTTGCACCCTCAGCGAATTCCAGCCGCAAGATGCAGACATGAGAACTTTAGTTATTGTCGGTTCGAGTCAGACTCGGATTATTCCCCGCAAATATGGAGATGTTTGGGTTTACACACCGCGCAGGTACCAAAAATAAGTCCAAGTGATTTGTCAAAAACAACATTTCTCTCTTATCTCTTTCTCTGCGCCCTCTGCGCCCTCTGCGGTTAATAAAAAAAATCTCCTTCACACAACCAGCCACCAATGAACACAAAAATACCAGAAACAATAGAAACAGCTACATTTGGACTTGGTTGTTTTTGGTCTCCCGACGCGCAGTTTGGAATTATCAAAGGAGTCCTGCGAACTCACGTCGGTTATGCGGGCGGGACTACAGCAAACCCGACTTATCATAACATAGGGAATCATATTGAAGCGGTCGAAATAGATTTCGATCGATCGCAAATTTCATATCCAGAACTGCTAGAGATTTTCTGGAGAAGTCACAATCCCCGGCAATCTCCTAGTTGGTCTCGCCAGTACATGGATGCCGTTTTCTATCGCACTGAATCACAAAAGCAATGTGTGGAAGTAAAACTCGATCGCGAAACAGCTAACGGCGGCGAAATATATACATTAATTCAGCCTTTGACCCAGTTTTATTGGGCTGAGGATTACCATCAAAAATATTATTTGCGTCAGGAACCGGAACTGATGCAAGAATTCGATCGCACTCAGTTTGTTAACTCCACTGTAGCAGCAAGAGTCAACGGTTATGTCGCGGGCTTCGGCAGTTTCTCCAATCTCCAAGAGAAAATTAGAGATTTTGGTTTGTCTGCAGCCGGATGCGATAAATTAGAGAAAATAGTCTCCAGAATCCGACATTAAATTTTACCTAACTCTTGTGGGATGGGCGTCCCGCCCGTCCGCGACTAATCTGTAGCGACTAATCTGTAGGGTGCACGGCTGCACCAGACGACTAATTTTACCAGCTATTGTGGGATGGGCGTCCCGCCCGTCCGCAGTATGCAAATTAGACATGAAATAGCTTAGTTCACAGATGACATCCTCACCTTTACCAGAAAATCGTTAAGAGCAACCTTTGCATTAGGATTTGACGGCAAATGACTTGTAAAACTTGCCTCTTCTAATATATTAATTAGCCGATCGCGCTCTTGCTGATAAAATGCTATATCTGAATCTTCCAGCACAGATTTTTCCTCCCCAGCCAGCTTGCGATCGATCAAATCAGGAATATACGACAACTGGAACTTCTCGTTAAGTTTCACCAAATTCGCCTCGACTTCCCCCGTTTGCATCAAGTGAATCCCAGCCAGCAACACCCGGTAAACATACAGCAGTGGCTTAACCCGACGCGGGCGTTCTTTCTCAAACAATTTCCATTGAGTTTGAGCAAAACCGAGATAGTGGTGGCTGTGGTGCTTGGTAATGCAGTTCGAGGCGATATCCTTTAATTCCTCGTGTTCCTTTGTACTGTAAACTATCAGTGGCGAATACAGTTGTTCTAGCACGTAGCCGTTGCGCTTCAACAGCAACTCAAAAAATTTCTTGATGTCGTGAGTTACTAAATCGAGTTGCATTCCCTCCCGAACTTCCGACACTTCGATTGTTTCTTCTCCAGAAATCAGGCCAATTACTTTCGGTAGCGGTAAGATGTGTACCCCCCGCAAGTCGAAGTCAGAATCTGCGGAAGGAAAGCCGTATAAGTGCGAACCGCTGACAGTCGCAAACAGCAGCGGATAAGGTTGAACGGAGATAATTGGGGCGAGATTAGAGATGTATTCTGTCATTTTTTCAACATTTTATCAATGCTAATTTCAATTCCGGTTAAGCTGTCGCGCATTTAAATTGTATATTCAGGGCGGGCGGGACGCCCACCCCACAAGACTTTGATTTTTTTTGACATACAATTTAAATGCCGCAACAGCTTAAACAATTGCAAATACCTGTAGAGGCGGGTTTTACCAACCATATATGTCTCAAATTAATGATCTCGTAAACCCGCCCCTTTTAGCCGATCGCACCTCTACGAGATTTAATCAAAAACAGATTCGCTTTCTCGTAATTAGGACGTTCTGGCAACTTAGTTGCAGCAAAAGCGCGATCGAACTCTGCGTGCAAACTCAACCGCCAGCGATTCACCTCTTCCCAGGATATTTCTTGGTTGCGGATAGATAAAAGTTGCGATCGATAATCCTGCACGCGAACGGGCACAAACCCCTCCTTGAGCACCGTAATTCCTGACAGCAGCAAGCGAATTAAGTGCATCGCGTGCTTCCAACGAATTTCCCCGGTATTGCGGAGGTCTTGCTCCATTTTTTTAAATTGAGACAAAACGTAGCTATTGTAAGTTTGATAAACCAATTGAGAAAGAAAGATTTCCCTAATTTCCAGCAATTCTTGTGCTACCGGAGAAAGTGTTTCTACTAAAGGCGTGTACAAACATTCTAGCACATTTGGATTAGCTTTTAGTGCCAAAACTAAAAACTTTTGCAGTTCCCAATAGCATTCCTGATTTTCCTTGTTTTCCAATTGTTCGGGGATGCCGTAAAGCGACCAATGAAGTATTGCCGGCGGCAGGTAAATTCCCCGTCTGTCTGTATCAGATTTCTCCTTATCAAGACCGTAGGCTCTCGAACCAAGAATGCAGCGGTAAATTACAGAATCATAGAGGTTGTATTCTGCCAGAAAATCTCCTCCTGACTGCAATCCTTCGCTCTGAAACTGCTTGCGGATACTGAGTTCGTGCCGCCGCAGACTAACTTCTGTTCCGTCTGGGAGTTTGACTAAATATGCGTGGGAATTGTCCGTAGGCGATTGAACGATGACGCCTACTAATCCCGGTTTCCAAGATTGGTCGCTGGCGGGGTTCTTGACCTCGATTTTGGTGACAATTTGGGTTCCTGCGGGGATGATTAAGTTGAAATTTTGAGGAAGATTGGCATTTGCCATGAGGAAACCTCCTGCGGGGCACGAGCTACAATGTTAGTGTAGCATATGTGTAGTATAAAAGGTGAGTTTTGGGCGATTCCCTTCGGGATAGCTTCGCTTCACGGGGATTTGGCCTTGTTGAACATAGCCTAATTCACGATCAAGGAGCAACACCGCCAGCGACTTAAGGAAAAGGTGTTGGAAATTGTCGAGACTCACCAGACAATTCCAGCAATTGGCAATGGGGAAGCGGTGACGGACTTGCAACTGGTGGGGTTAGAGCGTACACTGAGGCAAGAGTTGCATGGGGGAAAGGTGCAGTTGTAGAAGTCGAATATTCGCAAGGTGTTTAATCTGAAGGTTAATAGTTTCTTATTGTTTCTGCGAGAGTAGTTCGAGATTGAGGCATTGCCAGATTATCAGGAAGTGGTAGGCGGAATTTTGAGAATTTTAGTGCTGCCCAACCGCTGTTTAACGCCAATCAGATTCGGTTGTTACGGGCTGTGCAGAATGTATTTTTGAAGAATCGGCGATTGGAAGTGGCGGAGTTGTATGAGGAAGGGTGGGATCTTTTTGCGGAGGATGCTGTGGAAAGGTGGTTTACTGAGGAACAGGTGGATGAGTTAATTGAGTTGACTGAGGAGTTTGTGGCTTAATAGTTAATCATTAATTTCAGATAAAAGAGCTATTAAATTTATGAATAACAACAGAGCGCTTTCGGTCATAGAACAAGCGATGGAGCTATTGAACCGCCAACATAGCTCATTTAATATAGTAACAATCAGCCGGATAAAAGGTGAAATTAGGGAAGAAATTTTGAGATCGGCGTTAGATGCCGTTCAAAGCATTCATCCTTTACTGAGTTCTCGGATTGTTGGGACGCTGGATCATCTAGAATTTACAAATCAAGGAACAAGAAAAATTCCTTTATGTGTAGTTTCACAGGGCATAAATGACAACTGGGAAGATATTGTGAGAGAAGAATTGAACAAAAGTATGGATAGCAGTCAGGTTCTGCTAAGGTGCATTCTTCTTTACCAGCAATCCGAAATCAACACCAGCTATTTAATCACAACTGTAAATCATGCCATATCAGACGGATTATCTTGTATAAGTCTACAATCAGAAATATTGAAATGTTACCAAATAATTGCCTCTGGCAATTCCCTTGATATAGATTGCGGGTCTGCTATTCCACCCTTAGAGGAATTATTACCTAAATGGATGAAAGGAAAGAAAGGGATCGACAATGGCAAATGGTTTTTGCTGAAAATGAAATTACAAATGCTTTTACATAAACCCGAACAATTAGAGTCTGAAGAGACTGTTCCCCTTGA
This sequence comes from Microcoleus sp. OTE_8_concoct_300, assembly GCF_031383065.1. Classification (NCBI taxonomy): domain Bacteria; kingdom Bacillati; phylum Cyanobacteriota; class Cyanophyceae; order Oscillatoriales; family Microcoleaceae; genus Microcoleus; species Microcoleus sp. OTE_8_concoct_300. Next base: position 15,657 of record NZ_JANMZH010000207.1, read on the forward strand.
GTCTCGTAGTTGTGGCATGAGTCATAGATTCTTAGAAAAAGAGTTGACCCAAAAATTAATTGAACTTTGCCACCAAGAAAATACCACAGTACAGGGGGCGTTATGCGCAGCAATGCTACTTACAGTAGCTAATAAAATTAGAAGGGAAAAGCCAAGGACAATTAAGGTTTCATGTCGTTCTTATGTAGATTTGCGTAGGCGCATAGAACCTCCTATTAAACATAAACACATGAGTGTTTTAGCTTCATTTTTAACTTCATTCCATCAGATAAAACCTCAGATGTCGTTTTGGGATTTATCAAGAGATATTACTAAAGATATTGAATTAGGTTTAAAAAGAAAAGATTTTTTTAAGCCTTTAATGCTTTTCCGAAGAATTATTGAATATTATATTAAGAATCCTGAGGAATTTCTCATAACAAGTGGGGTTACTAATATTGGCCTAGTTGATATTTCTGAAGTTTATGGGGATTTGGAAATAGAAGAAATCAGTTTTGTTGCGTCTGATGCTATTTTTGGCAAAAATTTTACAGTTGCAGTTGCAACTTTTAAAGATAAAATGCTTTTTAATTTCATAGCATCTAAGCCTTCACTTAGTCAAGAAACTATAGAGTTGCTTGCTACTGGTGTCATCAATTGTCTGATTGAGGTTTGCCAAGAAAAGGTTATAATGGCTGTCAAATAATGGCAAAAGAGGAAAGAAGTCACCCATGCTAACCAATCCCGAACTCCGATCGCCAGTTGACCCAATTTGGGAGAGATTACGATCGTCGGAACTCTGGAACCCAAAGCAGGATGAGGTTTTTTATCAGGGGCGCAGGTTACAATGGAGAGGTTGCTGAAGTTAGAGCATATTATGGGAATAAAAGTGCGGGAGTTGATGAGTTTTATAGATAAAAAATGCAAGTTAGAGAAGTTATTAAAATCTTAGAAGATGATGGTGGGTATTTAGCTAGAACAAAGGGCAGTCATCGTTAATTTAAACACCCAAAAACGGCTGGAACTGTGTCAGGTAATTTAAGGGTTGATATGCCAATTAGTACCCTTAAAGTTGAAATTTTGAGGAAGATTGGCATTTGCTATGAGGGAACCTCCTGCGGGGACACGAGCTACAATTACTGTAGCATATGTGTAGTATAAAGTGGACTAAGTAACTAAATTTGAGAAGCACCAGAGTTTTCGCGCCTTTGCTTTTGTAAGTAATGGGGATATGACGTTATTTCTGGGATGTCGGAAACGAATGGACGAGTTTTAATTTCCCTAAACTGGGGCAAAAACCTGTTGCCTGAGCAGAGCAAGAGGTACAATAACTTTGCTTATGAATAACATCACCCACGACATCGTTGCCAAACTCTGGAATCTCTGTAACGTCCTCAAGGACGACGGAGTGACCTATCACCAGTACGTAATCGAACTCACGTACCTGCTGTTCCTCAAGATGGCCAAGGAGACCAGCACGGAGAACCAACTTCCATACGGTTATCGCTGGGATGACCTAGAAGGTAAAGCCGCACTTGAGCGCCTGGAGTTCTACAAACTGCTGCTGATCGAGCTTGGTAATCGCGGTTCTACACTCGTTAAAGAAATTTTTGCTAACGCTAGTTCCTCCATCAAAAAGCCCACCACATTTTCTACGCTGGTCACTGAGATCAATAAGCTTGACTGGTACAGCGCCAAGCAGGAAGGTCTGGGCGATGTGTATGAAGGGCTGCTTGAGAAGAATGCTAATGAAAAGAAGTCCGGTGCTGGTCAATACTTCACACCCCGTCCGCTGATCGACAGCATTGTACATATCATGCGCCCTACGCTAGAAGACATTATTCAAGACCCGGCAGCAGGTACGGGCGGCTTTTTGATCGCTGCCAATCGCTACATACGCGAAAACAGCGATCCACAGAACTGGACAGAAAAACAGCAACGCAAATACCGCCGCAATACTTTCTACGGCATGGAGCATGTGCAGGACACGCACCATTTAGCATTAATGAACTTGATGTTGCATGGAATTGAATTTAATCCACAAGAGGCTGGTATCCGCTACGGCGATACGCTCTCGCCGGAGGGAGAAGCCTTGCCAAAAGCAACGCTAATTCTCTCCAATCCACCCTTCGGTTCCAAGAAAGGGGGTGGCTTACCTACTCGCAAGGATTTTACTTTTCCTACCAGCAATAAACAGTTCTGCTTCCTGCAACACATATACCAAGGTCTCAAGCCTGGTGGTCGCGCTGCGGTGGTGTTGCCGGACAATGTACTGTTTAATGGCAACATGGGCAAGCAGATTCGATCTGACTTGATGAACAAGTGCAATCTGCATACTATCCTGCGTCTACCGACTGGCATCTTCTACGCACAGGGAGTTAAGACTAATGTGCTGTTTTTCACTCGTGGTAAGAAGGAAAAGGGCAACACCCAAGAAGTCTGGGTATATGACCTGCGTACCAATATGTCGCAGTTTGGCAAGCGCACCCAACTCACACGCAAGCACTTTGTCGAGTTTGAAGTTGCCTTTGGCGATGACGCATTCGGTAGCCCTGCGAGTCTTGCCAAGCGTGTAGATACTGGGGAGCAAGGGCGTTTCAGAAAATTTACCCGCGACTCGATAGCAGAACTTGGTGACAGTCTGGACATTTCTTGGCTCAATGATGAAAGCGAAGACCAAAACAATAAACTAACAGAACCCGCAACACTTGTACAAGAAGCGATCGGCGAATTGGAAGCCGCAATAGAACAACTGCGCGGAATTCTGGAGGAGTTGGGTGAGGAGGTTGAGGTGTGAGCGAACTTCCTGAAAATTGGACTATCACTTCGTTGTCTGAGATTGCTACCTGGGGTTCCGGTGGCACACCTTCACGGACAAACTTAGCCTATTTTGGCGGTGGCATCCCATGGATTAAGACTGGTGAACTTGGTAAACCTCTGATAGAGCGCACCGAAGAAACCATGAGCGAGCTTGGTCTTGCTAACTCTAGTGCGAAAGTATTTCCAAGGGGATCTGTTGCTATTGCGATGTATGGTGCAACTATTGGTAAAGTTAGTGTTCTCGGTATTGATGCTGCGACTAATCAAGCTTGTGCAGTAGGAATACCCGATCAAAATCTGACGACTGACGAGTTCTTATATCACTATCTATGCTCACAAAAAGATGCGCTTATTGAAGCGGGAAAAGGTGCTGCCCAACCAAATATCTCACAGACTGTCATTAAGAACTGGTTGGTTCCTCTTCCACCACTTAACGAACAAAAACGCATTGCCGATAAGCTCGATGCGCTACTTGCGCGGGTAGATGCTTGTCGAGAGAGGCTCGATCGCGTCCCCCTCATTCTCAAACGATTCCGCCAATCTGTCCTCACCGCAGCAACATCCGGGCAACTTACAAAGGATTGGCGGGCTGAAAATAGAACCTCCGACTTGAACGATCAAATAAATGTTGGATTGACCAGATTCGACTTTGCAGATGCGAACTGCTTCGGTGATTACAAATTTCCGGCAAGCTGGAGGGCTGCTCGATTAGAATATATTGCAGAGATTGTTGGTGGAATTACGAAAGACTCGAAGAAGCAAGACCCAAAGGATGAGGAATTGCCATATCTAAGAGTGGCTAATGTACAACGAGGCTTTCTTGATTTGAGTGAGATAAAGACCATACGAGTACCCCAGCCGCGTGTCGAAAAACTGTTACTTAAGAGAGGAGATATTCTCTTTAATGAAGGCGGTGACATTGATAAGCTCGGCAGAGGATGGGTGTGGGATGATGAAATTGAGCGCTGTACGTTTCAGAATCACGTATTTAGAGTTCGACTTCACAACGAATCCTTTGAGCCCAAATTTTTTTCTTGGTATGGAAATTTGCGAGGGTTCGATTATTTTCTCTCAGTTGGTAAGCAAACGACGAATCTCGCTTCAATCAATAAGACCCTTCTATCGGCCCTACCGATAGTAATTCCTCCAGTGGAAGAACAACGAGAGATCGTTCGTCGCTGCGAAACCCTCTTCGCCTATGTTGATCGCCTTGAAGCCCGTTACCATAGTGCCCACGCCCAGGTTGAAAGCCTGACAGCTGCTCTGCTAGATAAGGCATTTCACGGCGAACTGGTGCCACAAGATCCCAATGATGAACCAGCATCTGTGCTTCTTGAGAGAATCCAAGCCGAGAAAAGCCGTATGAAATCTGAGCGCAAGACAACACGCATTGTCCACCGCTCAACCAAAGAGTCCCCAAAAAACAGCATGAAACAACCATTAGATTATTCGGAGGCTATTCGTTCCACTTTTGCGGAGATGGGGGGCAAAGCTGATGCTCGCCAACTTTTTGACCAAGCAGGATTTAGCAAAGACGAGGTAGTGCAGTTTTATGAAGCATTGCGTGCTACCCCAGAAGTATCAGTTGCCTTTGACAAGCATCTGGAAGAAAGTCCGCAGCAACAAAGTTCAATTGTTAATAGTACAGCTAAAAATTCCACAGCCAAAGGACATTTCCGCTTGGTGGAGCTTTGGTTGGAGGATTTCAAGAACCTGACTGACTACACAGTTCGCTTTGACCCCTCCCATAGCATTGATATTGTGCTTGGTTGGAATGGCACCGGAAAATCCAACCTTTTTGAAGCCTTAGTTATTATTTTTCGTGATCTGCACGAATGGGTAGAGCAGAATCGGTGGCCAGACAAACCAATGAAGGGCTATCGACTACGTTACCAAATGGATGAGCAAACATTAGATATCTCTTGGCATCCGGGGGAAATGAAACGCCCCAATTTGAAGATGGTAATATTTCAAGAAGGCACGAAGGAGTCAGAGAACCTCAAAATTATCAATCGACGAAAACTACCATTACCCCAATTTATCTTCGGCTATTATTCTGGTCCCACAAATCGTTTGGCTGAACATTTTTTACCAATGAAACAGGCTCACTATGAGCGCTTGCTAAAAGCGACATCCGATGATCCTGGCACTCTTGCGGATCTCCTGGAGCAGCGGCGGTTCTTTTGCGCCGAAAATCATCACGCAAAATACGTATTACTTGCCTTTTGCCACAAGGAAGATGCTGGTATTAGCCGCTTCCTTGAAGACCGACTGCGGATCGTTGGTTTCGAGTCGGCACTATTCGTGATCCGCCGGCCACGTTGGGCGAAGAAAGGTCAAACTGCTGAAAATTTTTGGGGCGCAGCCGGCATCATGCGTCGAGTTATGGAGCGGCTCCGGCGATTTGCCATTGCGCCTATGGTAGTTGAACAGACCATCCCAGACGGTTTTCGATCAAACCGTGAAGACCACTACTACTTCTTTCTGCCTGACTTGCAGAGCTTGCACGCCTTTGCTGCTGAATATCAAGATGCACGGACATTCTTCCTCGCTCTTGAGAGTACTGACTTCTCGGAACTGATCTATGACTTGAAAATTCAGGTTCGTGTGAAAGCGACGAATATGAAGCAAGTGCCGATCACGTTTCACGAGTTGAGCGAGGGCGAACAGCAACTGCTCATGGTGCTGGGCTTAATGCGCTTCACAAAATCCCATCAGTCTTTAGTGCTGCTTGATGAGCCGGATACGCATCTCAACCCGCATTGGAGTGTGGAATACCTGAAGCTGCTGACTCGCGTGATGAGCGAGGACTCCAGTGAGTCGGAAGAACAACAAACTAGCCAAATTCTCATGTCAACCCATGATCCCTTGGTCATCGCAAGTCTATTCAAAGAGCAGATTCACCTCCTCAAAAGGGATTGGCAAACGGGTGTTTGCAAATGGGATCAGCCAACCGTTAACCCGCGTGGACTTGGATTTACTGGTATTCTTACGAGTGAAATGTTTGGAATGCGGAGCGACCTTGATGAAGAAACGCTCGCGGATCTGGACAATAAAGTTCGCCTTGTAGCCAAGGAGGGTTCCTTAACCCCGGAGGATGTTAAAGATATTGAAGCAATCAACAAACGTTTGGAGGCAGCGGGATTTCAGAAAGCGTTTAGCGATCCCTACTATGCGGCTTTTATTCGTGCATGGAGCCGACGACACAGCGAGTTAATGGCTGGCGTCCGATTCCTCAATCCAGAACAACAGGAGGAGATTGATCGGATCGCACGGGAAGTTCTTGAGGAATCTATTGCAGAATTGCAAGCAGAGGTGGTGGACTGATGCGCTGGGTTGACATCGACAAAATTGAGCTTCCAGATGAATGGGAGAAACGGGCTGAGGATGCCCTCAATCAATTGCGACAGGAAATAGAGGATGCTGCACAGGCTGCTCAATTGGCTGGAGAGGATATTGCGGCTGCACGAAAGACAGCGATTACAGAGGGATTGAAAAAAAAATCGCGCCAGCAAGTTTGGCGCGAGCTCGCCAAGCCCTTATCCATTCTCCGAAATGGAAAGTGCTGGTATTCCGAGAGTAAAAACCCAACTTCTGACAAAGATGTCGATCACTTTCGTCCGAAGAACCGAGTAGCAGAAGATCCTGATCATGAGGGTTACTGGTGGCTCGCATTCCAATGGAATAACTATCGCTACTCATGTCAATGGTGTAACCAACGTCGCGTTGATAATGCAAACGGTACTCAAGGAGGGAAGTTGGATCACTTTCCAGTCGCAGGAAGTTTCAGGGCGCGGCTAGAAAGAGATAACTGGAAGCAGGAAGAGGTTGAGCTTCTTGATCCGATCGACCCAGACGACTGGAAACTGCTAACATTTCTCCCCAATGGACAACCTACTCCTGCAAAGAAGAAAGGTACGCGAGAACATAATAGAGCTGCAACTTCGATTTTGGTCTACCATCTTCACTGTAGAGAGCTTGTTGTTGAGCGAAAGACTTTGGCTTCGACTATTCGGAAGCTTATTGAAAACATGGAAATGCTCCGTTCAAAAATCACTGATCTTCAAATAAAAGAAGTCTACAAAAATCAACAGAAGGATCTTCTTCGGGCTATTGATGATAATTCAGAATACTCAGCTGCAGCATTAGCCTACGCACGGGCTGAGATATACAAGATGGAGTGCGGTCTCCCGGTGAAGAGACAGTGGCTCGAAGATATTCTCAATTTGAAGTGAGTATGAAAGGGGTTAAACTAACGACGCTGCTGTGTGGGGCAATTTAGTCTGAAGTTCCCCCACGGGTGCAACTTCCGTTTAATGGGCAATACAGGATTTGAACCTGTGACCCCTTCCGTGTGAAGGAAGTGCGCTACCACTGTGCTAATTGCCCGCAGATAATTAAGATACCATACCAAGTCCAAATTCGCAACTAAATTTTTCCTAAAAATTCAGCCACTTGTTTCCGAGTTAAACTCGACACAATGCCAAGAATACAGGCATTTGTCGAGTCTGGCATCAGTTAACCACCCACCAACCCGCCGCTGGGCCGACAAATCGCACTACAATCCACCAAGCCACCAAAAGGCTAATCCCGATCCAGCTTCCGCGACTTGTCCACTTGACAAAATCTTTGCTTTGGGTTTTCGTGATTGGCAGCCAGGCAACGATGCGTTCTTCTTTACCGTATTCGTCGCCGATCGACTCTTTGCGACGCTTAGCTTCACCCATAATCTTTGTCTACTAAATTAGATTTCAACTGGATACCTAACCAAATTATAGGCCAACAGGTCATCTCAAGCCTGCGTCAGCCAAGTCGTATCCAAATAATCAATCCTCGCAAAAGGACTCAAAGCCGCTAAAACCTGCTGTCCATAACTGCGGTGAATCACCCTGCTGTCGAAAATCGCCACCACCCCTTGACGTTCTCGCACCGGCGCGATCGCCCGTTGCAACTCATTCAGCGCCGCCGGCAGCAAATACAACCGAAACCAATCCCTGCGCTGCTCCTTATAATAAGCCACACGCGCCGTCACCAAAGGATTCTCCAAAGAAGGTAGCGGCAAAGTTGCGATCGCCACCAAGTGAGGCGCCCTAAATTCCCCTTGATGTTCCCGCCAAAACTCCCACCCAGTCACCAAAATCGCATTCTCGCCCACATCTGTTTTTTCAACCTGCACCCGAGAACCGAACTCAGAAGCCAAAATCGCCGCCAGCCGAGCCCTCAGCGGTACATCACCAAGAATCAGCACCGTTAAACCCGCCACCGACGCGCTCATCAACAGCAAAGTCCGAATTTCTTCAATTAAAACACCCTGAAATTCCGGCGTATTTGGCAGCGGCAGCCAGTTGGGAATGTACAGTTGAATTAATTCACTTTGTCGATCGGGCGAAAACTTAACGCTCGTCAATTCTGGCAGTCCCAGCATTTGCCGGAAGATCGGAGCCTTCGGTTCCACATCCACCGCCCCCCCAATCAACACCACAGGCTGACAATCCCAAATTTTGCTCAAAACCTCAGCCACCTGAACCGGCGCGCAGAACAGAGAAAATGAGCCAGCCTCCCGATGAATTTGCGCCCACCGCAGTTTTCCGTTTGCTTCCCACCGCTGCCAAAAATTGCTCCAAGCAGCCGGAATCTGCGAATTCGGCTCGATCCTTTCAAACAGCCCCTCCAAAATATTTTGCTCTGCCGTTTCCAGCAAATAGCACTCGTCAGGTTTCGCCGGATGCTGAAAGAAAGCTCGCGTTAGCATTACCCGCCCTTCGAGGATTGCATCGGCGAGCATTGGCTGAGATTGCATTAAATCATTCCAGTCAGCAGGTTGCAAACACGCCGTCAATTCCTGGCGCGTCCAAACTTCCAAATCATCCACACCGTCGATAATTGTCGGAATATTGCTCGGAAGTGGCGAATCAGCAGCCAAGCGAGCGGCCAGCCAAGACTCGGGATCTGCTAGCATCAATCCTCCTCCAGTGGCATTATCCGAATAAGTCTCGATCGGCCGCTCAGTTTGCAGCCACTCTTGCAAGCGCGGAATTTCCACCGCCTGCAAATGTTCCAGCAGCGGTGTCGGCGCCACCAAAATCACAGGCTGTGGCCACATCAAAATCGGCATCAAATAGCTGACTCGATACCGCTGTCGGTAAGCTCCAGCCGGAAGCCCCGTTTGGATCAGAGCGCTGCGCCCTAAGCGCAAAGCCCGCGCCACGAGCCGCGCCATCGTTAAATGGTGGGGCCAGTGCGGCTCGGAGTTCGATCGCAAAAAACGGAGCAGCGAGTTGTGGACTTCTACCTCAATCAATCGATTGTACTGTTAACATTCCTCAATCAACATAATCAAAACTTGCCATAAAATCAACTACTTTTTGACCCACAGGCAAACTGAATTTACTCTGGTGATTATTTCCACCTCGCTGACCAAAATTCGGGTGAGACTGCACGGTCAAAATCTCCTGCCCCGAACTAATTAAAATAGTTTGGGTAGGTGAATGAAAAAACTTTGTTTGCCGATAGTCATTTAGTGCGGATTGCAGGTTTTTTTTCAACTCATTTAAATTATCCATCGCTGCATTTAATGCTTTAGACAACTGCACTCTTCGTTTTTTTTCCAAATCTTGACTTTCGATATTTTTGCTGACAGCCATAATATTTTTCTGAGTTGGTACAGCATCCTTAAAAGGAAGAATCACTAAAAAAGCTGCTGGCAATAAATGCTCGTCGCTATCAAATCTAAAAGTGAGAGTTGTCCGGCGGTAGCCGACTTCTATATTGGGAGGACAGCTCAGTGCTCGGTAATGCTGAGCTATTTCGCTGTAAGCGGTTGCTAAAGCGCTGTTGGATGAGTGGTCTAAAATTGCATCAACCACAATTCGCACCAACCCGGGCGTGTGATTTAAAAATTTTCTCGCTTCTGACGACGACTTAAATTTTTGAATCTGAGTGCCATCGCCGACGGGGCTGATATCAACCCACTGGCAGGTAATATCATCTGCGATGATGCCAAACCGGGGAACCAAATACACTTTTGCCCCTGTTAAAGTTGCTCCCCTCAAATCAGCGCCCACCCAATCTGCATTAATCAAATTTGTTTCTGTCAAATCAGCGTGAACCAAACTAGCATTTGCTAAATTAGTATTTCTTAAATCTGCTCCGTTGAGGTTGGCTCCGCTGAATTTAGAATCGGTCAGATCGGCACCGTTGAGGTTAGCTCCCGTCAAATCAGCCCATTTGAGATTAGCTCCGCTCAAATCGGCACCGCACAGATCCACCTGCTGCAAACAAGCTTGTCTCAGATCGGCTTTGCTGAAATTGACGCCGCTAAGTTCTGCTTTCGTCAAATCCGCGCCGTGCAAATTAGCTCCTAGAAAGTTAGCTGAAGCAGCGGAAGCACCTCTGAGATTTGCACCGGAAAGATTAGCACCGCACAGGTTAGCTTGCGTCAGTTTTACCTCTCTTAAGTCTGCTTCCGTCAGGTTGGCGCTGCTGAAGTTAGCTTTGCTGAGTTCGCAGCGGACTAATTCGCTTCTAATCAGGGATGCTCCGATTAATTGAGCTGCACTTAAATCGGCTCTCACTAAGTTTGCTACGTTGAGAGTAGCCCCGTTTAAAATTGCCCGCGAGAGATTGGTGCTGCTGAGTCTAGCCACATTCAGGTTAGCTTCGCTCAAGTTAGCTTCGCTCAAGTTAGCGCCGCTGATGTTGGTGACAAATAAGCTAGCCCCCCTTAAAATTGATTGGCTGAGGTTGATCCGGCTGAGATTAGCTTCATTCAGGTTGATTCCTGTGAAATCTCTGTCGCCTTCTGTGTATCTTTTGACGAGTGCAAATCGTTTGAGAAGTTCTTCAGCTTCCATTTTTTTACCTAACTGAAAGGGCAATCGGCTAACTTTTATATGGCATGAATAAAAATTATCTCAAATGAATTTATAGTATTTACTCACCGATCTGATAAAAGCTTTTGACAAACTCAACGACCGTATTTAGCGGCGGGGTTGTGAATCTTTGGGCTTTAATTGCCGGACTGATAGAGGTTTTGTTGACTCCCGGCACATTTGTTAAGTTTCTGCCAAAGTCTGGGTGATAGTGAATCATCAAACTTTCGGCGCTGGAGTTAGCCAGTACAGTTTGGGTAGGCGATTGGAAAAAATTTGACACTGGTTCGCGATCGAGGCGAATCGGCTGAATTTTCATTTCCCCTATTTTTCTCATTGTTTTGGTCAGGGTCACGTTCAATTGCACTACCATATTTGAGACTCTGACGCCTAGGTTATTGCCACTTTGGGGTTGAATCATCTTGATCAGAGTAATGAGATTTTTCTGAGTAAATGCCGCGTCGCTAAAGGGAATAATGGCAACGAAAGCTGTGGAAAATAGTTGCTCGTCTTGGTCTATTCTAAATGAGATGATTGTGCGTCGCGAATTAACTTCTATGCTGGGAGGATTGCTCAAACCTGAGTATTGACGGGCAATTTGACGGTAGGTAGCCGCGAGGATAAAGTTAGCGTCGGGGTCTAGGGGTCGATCGACAATAATTTGAACTGTCGGCGGTGTAGCATTAAAAAACCTTTGAGATTCTTCTGGCGTAAAGCGCTGAATGTGGCTGCGATCGCCGTTAGGACTCATATCAACCCAATCGCAGGTAATGTCATCTGCTTTCACACCAAACCTCGACACCGCGTAAATTTTTGCCCCCGTCAGAGCCGCCCCGGTCAAATCTGCCCCCACCCAATCAGCGTGAATCAAATTTGCTTGAGTCAAATCCGCGTGTACCAGAGTAGCGTTCAACAGGTTGACATTGCTCAAATTTGCCCCGTACAAGTTAGCCCCACTCAATCTCGCTTCGTCGAGGTCAGCGCCGGTCAGGTTCGCCCCGCTGAGGTCAGCCCACCGCAGATTAGCGCCTCGCAAGTCAGCGCCGCTGAGGTTGGCTTGAGACAGATTAGCTTGTCTGAGTTCGGCATTGCAGAGGTTGACTCCTCGCAAGTCTGCCCTACTGAGGTCGGCTCTGTGCAAGTTTGCCCGTTCCAAGTTGGCCGCTGTTAGGGTAGCACCTCTGAGATGAGCGCCGCTGAGGTCGGCTTGTTCTAGATTGGCTTCTCTGAGGGTTGCTTCTCTCAAATCTGCTTCGCTGAGGTTGGCACCGCTCAGGTTTGCACTGCTGAGGTTGGCTCGGATTAGTTCGGATCTGATCATTGTAGCTTCGACGAGTTGGGCTTCGCGGAGGTCGGCTCGAATCAAGTTAGCCACGTTGAGGATAGCGCCGCTGAGGTTGGCTTTGTGGAGATTGGCACCGCTGAGTCTGGCAACATTGAGTTTGGCTTTTCTCATGTTGGCGTTTGACAGATTGGTGCCGCTCATGTTGGTTAGGCTCAAGATTGCCTCACTGAAATTAGCCCCGCTGAGATCGATCCTGCTGAGATTTGCCTCGCAAAGGAGGATGGCAGTAAAGTCTCTTTCTCCTGCTACATATTTGGTGATGAGTTCTTCGGCATCCATGCTTTTCAATTTCCCTGATGTGTTAGCTAGAACAAAGCTTTGTAGTGCCAACCTTTAAACTAGAATAAGCATTTTTTGTAACTTGATGCAATATGCCTAGACATCTATATTATGGAAGCCTTTTATAAAATCCAAAAAGGTACTGATATTAGCTGGAGCCAATTTTGTGCTTTCGGCTAACTTGGCGGAGGTTGAGTTGCTCTGGTCGTATTTTTTTATCAGGCGCTTACCGAAGGCTGGGTGGTGATAGACGCTGAGTCTTTGGTCGCGGGAATTAATTAAGATCATCTGTGTAGGAATTTGAAAAAAATTGATGCTTTCGCCGATTTTTGGAAAAGAACTCGAAATTTTGATTTGGTCTACTTTGCTGATAGCTTGATTGAGAGCTTTGCTGCATAACTGGACGTGTTTGGATTCTTTGACGTTAAGTTTGCCTGCATCGTGAGATTGAATCATTTTCATCAAAGCGATCAGGTTTTTTTGAGTTGTGGCGGCGTCGTTAAAAGGAATGATGGCAACGTAAGCGGTGGCAAATAATTTATCGTCGCTGTCCATTTTAAAGGCGAGTACGGTGCGCCGGGAGCTGACTTCGATCGTGGGCGGCTGACTTAAAGTCGGGTATTGTTGGGCAATTTGGTAATAAGTTGCAGCCAGGGCAAAATGAGCGCCTTGGTCTAAGGGCGAGTCAATCACAATCCGAACTGTGGGCAAGGTTTCGTGAAAAAATTCGTGGGTTCCTCCGGAGTTTAACCAGTAAATTTGGCTGTGGTCGCCGTTGGGGCTCAGATCAACCCACTTGCAGGTCATGCCTTCGGTTTTGATGCCGAGCCGCGAAACGCCGTGGAGTTTGGCTCCGGTTAAGGTGGCTCCGGTTAAGTCGGCTCCAATCCAGTCGGCGCGGATCAGATAGGCATTTGACAGGTCGGCGTGAACTAAACTGGCCTTCAACAAGTTGGCGTGGCAGAGGTCGGCTCGGCTGAGGTCGGCACCGCTTAATTTGGCTTCGCTCAGGTCTGCCCAGCGGAGATTGCAGCCGCTGAGAATGGCCCAGCGCAAATTGACGCCACTGAGGTCGGCGCCGCTGAGTACGGCTTGAGTGAGGTTGGCTTGTCGCAGTTCTGTGCCTCGCAAGTCGGCGCCGCTGAGGTCGGCTCGGCTGAGGTCGGCGCCTTGCAGGTTGGCTTGTTCGAGGTTGGCTTCTGTCAAGCACGCGCCGCTGAGGTGAGCGCCTCGAAGGTTGGCTTGAGCGAGGTTGGCTCCTCGGAGAGTGGCTTCGGTGAGCGTGGCGCCGCTGAGGTTGGCTCTGCAGAGGTTGGCTCCGCTGAGCTCGGCTCGAATTAGCTCGGCTCTGATCAGTTTGGCTCCTGTGAGTGTGGCTCTTTTGAGGTCTACTCGCACTAGGTAGGCGACGTTGAGGTCGGCGTCGGTGAGGTTGGCGCCACCGAGATGGGCGCCGCTGAGTCTGGCGATGTTGAGTTTGGCACCGGTGAGGTTGGTTTTGCTGAGGTTGGCTCCGCTCAGGTTTGCTACACTCAGATTCGCACCCTTGAGGTTGGCTCCGCTCAAGTTGACGCCGCTGAGGTTGGCCTCAGTCAGGTTGATTCCGGCAAAGTTTCTTTCTCCGGCGGCATATTTTTTCAGGAGTTCCTCGACTGTCATGGGGGCGGTACCGTATCAAATATCCCCATTTTATTGCTATGAATATCGGTATTGTAGGACTGGGTTTAATTGGTGGCTCGATCGGGCTGGATTTGCGATCGCGCGGGTTTGATGTTTTTGGGGTTTCGAGTCGGCAGCAGACTTGCGATCGGGCGCAAGCTCGCGGTGTTGTCAATGAAGCCAGCATACACCTGTCTCTGATGGCAGCAGCCGATGTGGTTTTTATTTGCACCCCTCTGGGGTCGATCGAGCCGATCGTCCGAGATTTGGTACCCTATCTTTCCCCTGATACTATTGTAACGGATGTCGGTTCGGTAAAAACACCCATAGTGCAGGCTGTGTCTTCTCTGTGGCCGAATTTTGTTGGGGGACACCCAATGGCGGGGACTGCTGAAAGCGGAATCGAGGCGGCGGTGCCGGATTTGTTTGTGGGCCGACCTTACGTGCTGACGCCGCAGGCTCTGACGCCGGCGGCTGCGGTGGATAAGGTTGAGGAGATTGCGCGGTTGCTGGGTGCTAAAGTTTACCGATGTGAACCGGAAGAACACGATCGAGCTGTGGCTTGGATTTCTCATTTGCCGCTCATGGTGAGCGCGACGCTGGTTGCTGCCGGAGCTCTTGAGGGCGATCGGGATATTGTTAATTTAGCCCAACATTTGGCTAGTTCTGGTTTTCGGGACACGAGCCGCGTGGGCGGCGGCAATCCCGAGCTGGGAGTCATGGTGGCAAAGTACAATCGAGAGGAATTGTTGCGATCGCTCTCTATTTACCGCAACTGTCTCGACGAGTTCATCAGCGATATTGAAGCGGAAAATTGGCAAGCTCTCGAGCACAAGCTGAAGCTGACTCAACAAGCGAGACAGAATTACAAATTGTGATCCAAAAATTACTTAAAACGGTTCCCGTCTAGATTATGATTTGTGGACGCCTATATATTGAGTTTCCATGTACGCTTATTCTCGACTCAAGCGATTTTTACTGGGTGAATCTCTTCCCACTAGCGCATCTATTCATGAACGGCTGAGCAACGCTACTGGACTAGCTGTTCTGGCTTCCGATGCACTTTCGTCTGTTGCCTACGCTACTCAAGAAACTCTCCTCGTGCTATTACTAGCGGGGAGTAGCAGTTTGAGTTTATCGCTGCCTATTTCTGGAATTATTATTTTACTGTTGGCGATCGTGGCCCTGTCTTACCGACAGACGATTAAAGCGTACCCCAACGGCGGTGGCGCTTACATTGTAGCGCGAGAAAACTTGGGTATTTATCCCGGTTTGATCGCAGCAGCTTCGCTGATGATTGATTACATCCTCACCGTAACAGTGAGTATTTCGGCTGGGGTGGCAGCCTTGACTTCAGCAGTTCCCTCGCTGCAGCCGTATACAGTTGAACTGTGCTTATTTTTTATTGTCCTAATCATGTTTGCCAATCTCAGGGGATTGCGGGAATCGGGCAATATATTTATGGTTCCCACCTATGGGTTTCTCGTTGGGATTTTTGTTTTGATTGGCTGCGGTTTATTCCAACAGGCAACAGGTCAGGTAATGCCGACATTACAAAATATTCCAGCTAAGGAACCTTTGGGATTATTTCTGCTGGCGCGCGCCTTTGCGGCGGGCTGTACTGCCCTGACTGGAGTTGAAGCCATATCAGACGGGGTGTTGGCTTTTAAGCCTCCTGAATGGAAAAATGCGCGCCTGACTTTGAGCTATATGGGGGGAATTCTGGGAGCGATGTTTTTGGGGGTTAGTTACTTGGCTCATATTTATCAGGTGATTCCTACAGAACATGAAACGCTCCTTTCTGTATTGGGAAAACAGATTTTTGGTGTCGGTATATTTTATTACTATTTGCAGGCAGCAACTCTGTTAATTTTGCTGTTGGCGGCGAATACGAGTTATGCTGATTTTCCGCGACTTTGTTATTTTTTGTCGCGGGACGGGTTCTTGCCCAGGCAGTTGTCGCTGTTGGGCGATCGACTGGTTTATTCTAATGGCATTAATCTGCTCAGCTTCTGCGCTGCTCTTTTAATTATCATCTTTCGAGGCAATACAAGTGCGGTGCTTCCCCTGTATGCGGTTGGAGTTTTCACTTCTTTTACTCTGTCCCAATCGGGAATGGTAATTCACTGGTTTAAGGAACGAGGTAAAGGTTGGCAAGTTAGTGCTGTGATGAACGGTATTGG
>NZ_JANMZH010000209.1:0-2496 GCF_031383065.1 Microcoleus sp. OTE_8_concoct_300
GGCTGATCTATTGAGTGTGATTCAAACTTGTCGTTTTCCAGCTCGTTCAGTAATGACTTTTTTCCGTGAGGCTATTTCTGCCCATTCTTGTGACTTGGCTCGGCCTGAACTCATTCCCATTTTTCAGACCTGAATCCTTACATATCTTTGTTGAATTACCAGACTCATTGGATAAAGTCAAACTTTTAGGCTTTCTCTCCGCTGCTGATATCCACGGCGATACTGTACAAATTTCTGTTGCTGACCTTCAGCCATTTGACCGCTTATCTGACTATTTGGAAACTATTGAATTACAAAATGTTTGAGGAAAAACCATGAATTTGAAACAGCTAAGGATGTCTCTGGCAGGAAAACCCAAACCTGATCCAGCTCAAGCGGTTTGGGTGGTTAATTGCCCTGAAAAAGTAGAAGATGATTTTGCCGGAGCCATCGCTGAAGCCGAATGTGAATTTGAAGATAATTTTCGACCATTCGATCGCCCAGAGGGACGAAAGGAATTTTGCATTGGCAGTACCGCTTACTTAGCGGATTGTGTCGCGCACCTCACTGCTGAAGAAATCGATCGCGATTGGGAATCTGTTTGCAGAATGATGGATTGGTAGTATGAAAACTCAACTTGATGAAGTATCGATCGGACAGGTAGCCTTAGTTCGCTGTGTGTCGAGCATTCTGTTCAGTTCAATGCACCGACAGTATCGATTGTTTCCAGTTTTACCGATATTGCCCTATGAACCGCACTCCGACGCAAAAATCATTCAGTTTCCTAAGCTGCATCTGCACTATGACTACCGATTCTGGTCTGACAAATTAATTCAAGAGGTCAGCTATTCAATTTATAGAACCCCTGATGCTTGGCCATCTCGGGTTCAACTTGACGAGGACGTGATTAATAAACCATTCCTGAAAAAGATGGTTTGCCTCAAAGAAATGCCGTTCATGGGTTCCTATTACAATTTCATGCCTGATTTAGAGGAAGCTTACCAAAATCACATTTTGGTCGATGATATCTGTCCGCATCAGGGGTATAAAACTTTTCCCAGTTCGATCGATGGCTGCGACAGGGTTTGTCCCGGTCATGGACTCGGTTTCAAGAATGGCAAAGTTTGCTCTCGACTCGGCAACGACAGATGAAGTATAGCCGAGGTATACCCAAGGTATATCCGAAGTTGCCCAGTCCAGGTATAGCTAAGGTATAGAGTCAGCAGCGCAATGACGGGAGTAACGCCCGTCAAGCGCGTTCTAATACAACTCCCGGCGTTAGCGAAGCCCTCGAAGAGGATCGCTCCTGATTCATCAAATCCTGTACTTCGTGAGTTAGCCTCTGGGTTTCCTCAGCACTCAAGGAATTTTTATCATGATCATTCAGGTAATCAGCAAAGAATCGCTTCGCCCATATTTCCTCACTTTTAGAATCAATATTATTTGATTTTAAGGCTATTCTTTACTTAGCAAGCAAATTTATAAGCTTCGCCGTAAAGTATTGTTAGCGGATCGATCGTATTATGCACAGCCCAGATTTTTCAATACCTCAAGAAGTCGAAAACCTACTAAGAATTTGTTCAGTAACTGAAGAGGCTTCATGGATTAATGATCAAGGACAGCTCTTACCTTGTGAAGTTAGTCATGAAGTCGTTGCCCCTCAATTTTTACCAGGTAACGCAGCGAAATTAGTTTGTTTTTCTCGACAAAAGTATGTGACGATCGGTTTAACTCCAATCAAACTCTATACAACCAAGGAAAGTGTTTGGGAAAGTGCTTGTCTTGACGCTGTTTCTGAATTAGGTTTGTCCAATACTCAAATTATTACCAAATCGATCGTTACTCAGGTAATCAACAAAGCTACCAAATTGATTGACTCTTTAAATTGGTGGTTGATATAACAGCAATGCCGACTTGTTTCTTGTTTATTGTTTCTTGTTCTAGTAACGTTTTTAGTAATGTTCTAGTAATAGTTAAAGTAAGATTTTGCTTCGCTTGTGAGGGTTTGAGATGGAGAATTAAATAATGGTAGACATAGAACATGGTACTTGGAAAAGCAAAGATGGCAAACTGGTAAAATATACGAAAGAAAATTACCGACTTAATAGTCAGGATGATTTTAACGAGTATCATCTGCAAATTACCAGATGGCCAAAAACTACGTCAATTGAGATTGTAGTGATGAGTGGCGATGAAGGAGATGACTATGAAAACCGATGGTCAGACTCAACAGTTTATCGCTATGTCAAACTGCCTCATGCTGAATTTGAGGCAAAAAGAGATGAACTAATTCAGAAAGTTGTTGAGCTAGCAAATCAACAATTTGGTTATATAACATTTTAATAGCGCATATCTGGGTCGCTCCCAGAATTCTTACGTAAGGATTCAGGTCATGTGAAAAGCAGTAAAACCTATACGGTGTAACCATTTGATCGAATAATCATCAAATATCCATTCTTATTAAGAAACCCTGAAAGCTTTTATTTTCGTACCTATTGAGAATCAAGCTGTTGATTT
>NZ_JANMZH010000211.1:0-38773 GCF_031383065.1 Microcoleus sp. OTE_8_concoct_300
GGCAAGATGCCCGTTCCACAAAAACTCCATTTTCTTGTGGAACGGGCATCTTGCCCGTTCTTGAAAACTCCATTTTCTTGTGGAACGGGCATCTTGCCCGTTCTTGAAAACTCCATTTTCTTGTGGAACGGGCATCTTGCCCGTTCTTGAAAACTGTACAACCTATAACTATCAACTTAGCCGATCGCGAAAATACTCCTCATACAAATTGCATCTCGCACAGCAATAATTGCCCTCCTGTTTCACCAAGCCCATACTATTTAATTTAAACGCAAATTCTAGCCTCAATCTGACGGGCTTTGAGACACTCGAAACCTCTCTCATCGCCTCGATTAATTCTGGATATTTTTCTAAATTCCACAAATGCCTCCGCAAATGGTCGCTGTAAATTCCTGCCTCCGTCGTTGCCGAGTTCAGCAATTGATTTAAAGTCACATCTTGACGGGCAATGCGATACATAGCTAGCCGCACTAA
This sequence comes from Microcoleus sp. OTE_8_concoct_300, assembly GCF_031383065.1. NCBI lineage: Bacteria > Bacillati > Cyanobacteriota > Cyanophyceae > Oscillatoriales > Microcoleaceae > Microcoleus > Microcoleus sp. OTE_8_concoct_300. The sequence goes on from NZ_JANMZH010000211.1 coordinate 475, forward strand.
ATAGGGATGCCCTCCCACTAACGCCATCAATTCTGCCACTTCTGTAGCACTCCAATGGATGCCGTGTCGCGCTGCTAACTCTTGCACTTGCTGCGAATTAAACTCCGGCAATTCAATCGGCAATCCCACATTAAACGGCGATTTATTCACGTCCAGCGGGATATAAACTTCCGTCGAATGCACCACAACCAAGCGAAACTTTTTCCAAATATCTCGCCGTTTCGCTTCTTCGTGTAAAGCTCGCAATAACCCAAAAAAATCATCAGCAATTTCCGGCGATTCAAACAGGCGATCGCTCTCATCCAAGCCTAAGGTCAGAGGTGTTGAGGATTCTGACAGTAAATACTGTTCAAAATAAGCCTTGCAGCACTGATTGCTGCCAATCAAATCGGCTAATTGCCAACACTTGGGCAACTGCTCGAGCATTCCTAACTCTTGACCGATGCTAGCACAAAACCACTGCAAGAATGTATCTGAATTCGCGAAAATTTTCCGATTTGCTAGCTGAAAACTCAGCGCAACCGTGCGAGAACCTTGCTGTTCTGCGTGATGCAAAATCCTCGCCATCAAGGAAGTTTTGCCCATTTGTCTGGGTGCTTTTATGCGGATCAGCGCTCCCGGCTGGGCGATCGTCTCGTAACAGCGGGATTCGATCGGAGGGCGATCGATATAAAAACAAGAAGTAAGTTCAACTTGTCCTCCTGGCAATTCTGGCGCCGCTGCTGGCAGGGGTTGAATTATTGACTGTTTTATGCTAGTAATTGCTTTCCATTCTACAGCCAATTCATGGTCTGCCGTTAACGATGTGCGACCTTCTTTGATAATAGTTAAAATTTGTGATAATAATTTAAATGTGTCGCCAGCACCGCGCCACAGCCAGGGCTGAATTCCTGCCAAATAGGTCAGTAAATCAAAGGAAAGCGGTGTATTTAATTCAACTAAAATCGGTAAAATCGCTGGTTTGTGAGCAGTAAGATTGTGTAATTCTTTGGCTAGCTGCACTTGTTCCAATACCATTTCGCTAGCGGCGGATTCTTGGGAAATCAGCAACAGCAAATAATCGCAACGCTTTAAATATGAGCCCTCGTCCCTGCTGTTGTTAATAAAAAAGACTTCGTGGCCTCCCGCACTCAAAGCTTGGTGTAACTGCTGGGAAAGGGTGTTGTGTGAGGTTGTGAGGGCGTTGACGTTAGCGAAGCGATCCGAAGGAAAGCCCTCGAAGAGGATCGCCACTTTTGCCCTCACAAGCAGTACCTCCTCTGGGTCTGAATTCGCCTCAAAATCAGCTATATCGCGCCATTCCTGGCCCAATCCGCGACAAATTTCGATGAAATTGGCATAATCCACAGGTTTGCCATTCAAAAAATGGCTGACAGTAGATTGCGCCATCCCTAAATCCTCAGCCAGGATTTTCTGACTGGGAAAGCCATTTCTCAGGAGACAGGATTTTACTGCGCGAATGCACTCTTCGCGCACCCTTAGCGATCGTGGCATTGCTTATCACAATCAAGACACTGAAACCATCATAAATGGCAACCGCCCCTAAAGTCGATGAAAAGTCGATGAAAAGTCGATGATTTTTCAAATAACTCACTCACCAACTCAAATAGCGGCCTGATTAGATGAGAAACAACAAGGTTGGATCGCATGAAAACGAGGTAAAAGCATTGTGCATTCTATCCTAATTTGGTCGCTGGCGTCAGCTACTAATCGATCGGGTTTCGCCTTGACACCGCCGATGTTGTTGCTGGGAGTCGTCATGAGTGCGATCGATCTATTAATTCTCACAACTCACCCGCCAAGATAAAGTTTCGATCGCAAACATAGAGGAAAAAATACCATGCGTCAACAAAAGTCTAAGTCAAATAGCATTTTACTCAAGGTTTATAGCATTTTACTCAAGGGTTGTGGATGCTTATTGCTGGTGTTCATTGGATTCATTGGCTGCCACCTGTTTGTCAGCCCATTGTTTTTTTCTTTTGGAATTAAGGATAAGCAAGTTGAGATATTCGTGGACTCATTTGTGCGTTTGGCAAATAATCTTATGCAGTCGGAAGCAATAGGGTATCTTAGGTCAATGAATAAAGGCCAGCAAGCTTATTTTGCAGAAACGAGTGCTTTTAGCAATTCTATTCCTGCTTTAGGACTTGGCCTTGAAACAGAAACAAACAACTACAAATATTCAACTCGTGCCACTCAAACAGCAGCATTTAATTATGCAGTTTCCAAGAAGAAAACTCTTAATAATTATGTCGGCGGTGTCTTTCTAGTTCCTGCGAAAAAATTAGACCCAAACGCCCGTCGAGATGAAATGACGACTTTAACCATACTTTGCGAAACTGAAAAGCGCCCTTTCTTTAGAGTTAAACGAACAGATGAGCCGGATGAGCTGGCGGAACCAATTTATCAAAATGGCGAGATTATTTGCGGTAAAGGCACAACACAATTGACCAACTAATCTAACTAATCAACTCTCACAATATTTCAACCACGTAAGTAAATAGGAAGCGATCGAGATAACAGCCTTAATTCCTAATCTAAAATCTAAAATCTAAAATCTAAAATAGATAGTCGGTTTTAACCGACTTTCGCTTTGAGGCAGGGGTTTAAACCCCTGCCGGACTGCGGATTTGACCTTAAATTGACTGCTAACCGTCTCTAAAGTCGATAAAAAGTCGATGAAAAGTCGATGAATTCTCAAATAACTCACTCACCAACTCAAATAGCCGCCTGATTAGATTAGAAATAACAAGGTTGAATCCCATCACAACGAGGTAAAAGCATTGTGTATTCTATCCTAATTTGGTCGCTGGCGTCAGCCACTAATCAACCAGCTTTCGTTTTCACCCCCCCGATGTTGTGGTTGCTGATCGGAATGGTGCTTAGTGCGATCGAGCTATTAATCATCAAAACTCAGCCCCAGAAATACAGGTTTTACGTGCTAATGATGGGAGCTTCGGCTTTAATTGAATCATTTATTTTGTGGAGAGGATCTGTAGCATTTCAGTTTAGTTGGGCAAACATAATGTATGAAGACTTTGACTGGCAAATCTTCTACTGGATGGGGATAGCCCTCGCGCTGAGTATCTGGATTCGACCGATTTTCATTGTCCGCAAAAAGTTTGTGATTCCCGAAGCAACGGAAGCGACAACTATCTCCGAAATTTTCCCCGGAGAAACCGGAATGGTGATTTATGAAGGGGCTTCGTGGAAAGCTCGCAATGAAGATTCCCAAGGGGCGATCGCACCCAGACAAAAAGTTTACGTTTTGCGCCGCGAAGGAAACACGCTGATTGTTGTACCTGACAGATTAATTCATATCAACGGCTAAACCTTGGCAGCAACCTCAGTTCATCTTTAGTTCACAGCTTAAAATTACCAGGAGACTCACTATGTATCAGTATTTTTTGATGGTGTTGTTTGCAATCACCGGAGTATCTTTAGCCAGCAGCGTAAAAATCGTCCGTCAAGGAGATGAGGCTTTAGTTGAAATTTTCGGAAAGTACGATCGAAAAAAACTAGAACCTGGTTTGACTTTTTTGATTCCCTTTGTCGAAACAGTCGCCTATAAACAAACTCTGCGCGAGCAAATTTTAAACTTGCCACCGCAACAATGCATGACGCGCGATCGCCTGGCTATCACCGTTGAATTTATTGTGTACTGGCGAATAATTGACTTGGAAAAAGCCTCCTACAAGGTGCAGAATCTCAAGGAAGCGATGTTAAATATGCTGATTCTTTCAATTCGGACTCACATTGCAACATTAGCTCTAGAGGAACTTTACACGGCTCGCAATGAAATCAATAATGCTTTAGTGGAGGAGTTGGATACAACGACAGATCCTTGGGGTGTGAAATTTACGAGAGTGGAATTGCGCGATTTTGCGATCGGCAGTAAAGTGATGCAGCCGACATCAGTCGATCGTAAAGAAGTACAAAAGCTGCGAGCTTAGGAATTCGTATTCCCTAGTTTTCCTCGTTACCAGGCAGAGCCTGGTAACGCAGATCCAGAGGCTCTGCCTCGCCGAATTTAATGAAGATTTTAAGGACTAAAGTCTTTACTACAAACAGAGAGGATAGAAAACTATGAGTCAACAAAATTCTAAATTAGCTAGCATTGCATCTAATAATGGTGGATAGTTAGTGCTTTTAATGGTGATTGGAGTATTTGTTTGGATCGTTAGGCCATCATTTCTGAATAAGGTTAGGAACATAAAGCAAGCGGAAGCCAGAGACTATGTTAGCTCAATCAACAAAGGTCAGCAAGCCTATTTTGCGGAAAAAACAGTTTTTAGCACTTCTGTTAAGGCTTTAGAAATTAGCATTAAAACCGAGACAGAAAATTACAACTCTTCCCTTCTGACCACAAAAAAAGCAACATTTAATTATGGAATTTCACAGCAAAAAGACCTTAAAAGCTATGTCGGTGGGGTCTTTGTAATTCCTGCTACAAAAGTTTACTTAAATGCTTCTAAAAATAAAATAACGACCACATATATATTGTGCAAAGCTGATTCTGCTGGTACAATTAAACCACCAGAACCCACCAATCAAAATGGTAAAATTGCTTGTGCTACAGGCACGAGAGAACTGACACACGGTTATCACTAGAGGCTAGATCATGACAGTCGATTACCAATATCAAATCGGCGGCAGTCTCCCGCAAAATGCACCTACTTATGTAGTGCGACAAGCTGACTCAGAACTTTATCAAGCCCTGAAAGCGGGAGAGTTTTGTTACGTGCTCAATTCCCGACAAATGGGAAAATCCAGTTTGCTGGTGCGAACTGTACAAAAGCTCTCCGCTGATGGCATTGCCTGTGCTACGATCGACCTTTCGGACATTGGCAACCAGCAAGTCTCTCTAGATAAGTGGTACGGCGGCGTCGCTTACAAGCTATTGTGCAGTTTCAACCTGTTTAACCCAGTCGAGTTTATGACTTGGTGGCAGGAGAGAGAGTTGATGTCGGCAGTGCAGCGCTTAGGAGAGTTAATTGAAGAGTTGCTGCTGGCAAAACTTCCTCAACCTCTTGTCATTTTTATTGATGAAATTGATAGCGTTCTCAGTTTCAAAGAACCGCTAGATGATTTTTTTGCCCTAATTAGAGCTTGCTACAACAAACGCGCTCAGAAGTCAGAATACCAGCGCATTACATTTGCTTTGCTGGGAGTAGCTACGCCATCGGATTTAATTAGCGATGCAGCGCGTACCCCGTTTAATATCGGTTTAGCTATTGAATTGCACGGTTTTAACTTACAGGAAGCTCTGCCTTTAGCAAAGGGATTTGAGGGAAAAGTAGACAATCCTCAAGAGGTTTTAAAAGAAATTTTGGACTGGACTGGAGGACAGCCCTTTCTGACTCAAAAGCTTTGCAAGCTGATTCTACACCATATAAAAAGCTTAGCCTCAGCTTCTCTTATATCAGATTCAACGGATCAAAGTAGGACTGAAATTATTACTACCGATCAATTATTAATTAGCGAGATTGTGCAATCTCATATTATTGATAATTGGGAATCATCCGATGAACCTGTACACATCAAAACAATTCGCGATCGCCTTCTTAGAAATCACCACCACGCCAGTAGGTTATTAGGATTATATCAAAAAATATTGCAACCCTTTGATGCCCCCCAGCCCCCATTAAAAACATGGGATGAAATGCCAGAATTACCCTTGTTAAGGGGTGCTGGAGGAATCTGGGCCGATGATACTCCCGAACAAACAGAATTGCGGCTGAGCGGATTAGTAGTAAAACGAGCCGGAAAATTAACCGTATACAACCGCATTTACGCAGCTATATTCAACCAAAATTGGGTAGAAAAAGCACTCGGCGACTTGCGCCCCTATGCTGAATCTCTAACAGCATGGATAGCTACAAATTGTCAAGACGAATCTCGATTGTTGCGCGGTCAAGCACTGGAAGATGCCAGAAAATGGGCGGCAAATAAAAGCTTGTGTACCCAAGATTATCAATTTTTAAATGCTAGTCAAGAAGCGGAATTGACCAAATTTCGCTCTCAAGAAAAACAGAATCAAGCTGAAATAGAACAACTGCGACGCGAAAAAAAGTTACTAGAGGAACTAAGCGAAGCACAAAAGCAGAAAAAAGTGATTGCAGCTAAACTTTGGCGCGAGCGACAACTGAGAGTGCAAACAGTTACAGCAGCAGCAGGAATACTGGTATTAATTCTGATAGGAGCCTTTTGGATTAAACCATCAATCGAAGAAAGAAACAACAAAATTCTTACTCTCAGTCTACTCTCAGAAACGCTATTTTCGGCCGATAAAAAAGAGGAATCTCTGCTAGAAAGCATTAGAGCTGTTACAGAAATGAACCGATCGCTCGGAGTCAGCTCAGATATTCAGATGCGAGTGGCGATCGCCCTCGAACAGGCAGTTTACAGCTTCCGGGAACGCCGCCGCTTCCAGAGTCAAGCCAGTAGCCTTGCTTTCGCGAGTTTCAGTCCTGACAGTCAAACGATTGTGGCTGCTACGGATGATAATTATATCAAACTTTGGCAAACTAATGGAAGTTTGCAAGCAACATTAACAGGGCATACTGATAAAATTAGCAGGGCAATCTTCAATCCTACGGGTGAGATTATTGTCTCAGCAAGCGACGACAAAACTGTAAAAATTTGGCAAAAGAATGGCAAATTGATTCATGATTTAAAAGGACATAGGGGTCAAGTAACAAGCGTCTGTTTGAGTCCCGATGGTAAAATTATTGCTTCAGCAAGTGCCGATGGAACTGTTAAACTCTGGAAAATCAACGGTGAAGAATTGTCAAGTTTTAAAGTCGAGCGAGGTTGGATAACCAGCGCGAGTTTTAGCCCAGACGGTCAGAGAATTGCTGCGGCTGGTACTGATGGCACTGTTAAACTTTGGAGTTTGAGAAAGGTTGTGGAAAAGTTGCAAAAACAGCAGTCAATTGAAGCAAGCACCGATATCCAATTGCTCCGAACTTTACAGATGGAAAGTGATAAAATTATGAGTGTAGCTTTCAGTCCCGACGGAGCAATGCTGGCGACTGCAAGTGCTGGGGGAACTGCGAGAATTTGGAGCAAAGACGGCACACCGCTAAGTATTTTAAAGCATACGAGTGGATTGACAAATATCAGCTTTAGTCCCAACAGTCAAATGTTGCTATCTGCAAGCACAGACAAAATGGTGAGGCTGTGGAACATTGACGGTACATTGCTCCAAACTTTAAAAGGTAACAAGGATGCTGTTTGGAGTGCGAGTTTTAGTCCTGACGGCAAGGCGATCGCTAGTGCTAGTGCTGACGGTACGGTGATGCTGTGGAATTTTAATCTTGAGGATTTGTTGCAGCAGGGTTGTAATGGAGCCCGCAATTATTTTCAGACAAATCCGATCGCAAATCAAAACAATCGCCACCTCTGCGACGGGATTGGAACTGAGTCGGGACTCAGGCAAAAAAAACCCGGTCAAGAGTCAAAATCTTGAGTTTTTCCGCAAAGTATCTAGGAAAAAATCGGCTTTTTGACCCCCCTGGGTCTAGGGCTAATATGGTTAAAATGGGTAGCAGCTAATAGGTAATAGGTCAGCCCGATCGGTGTATTCAACTCTAGAGCAAAAGTACCAGCGCCTGCAAAAAGACTTAAGGGGCGGAGTCATCGCCCTTGGCGGCATTTTATGCACGGGTACTCTCTGGTATTGGCAAGTGGAAAAATGGTCTTTGCTCGATGCCGCTTACATGACAGTATTTACCCTAGCAACTGTGGGCTACGGTGAACTTCAGCCCCTCGGCCAACGCGGGCGAATGTTTACCATATGCCTGATTTTGATGGGCGTGATTGTGATTGGTTTCATCGTCAACCGCTTTACAGAAGCGCTGATTCAAGGATATTTTCAAGAAGGAGCAAGAATTAGGCAGCAGCGACGATTGGTAGATTCTTTGATCGGGCATTACATTCTCTGCGGTTTTGGGCGCATTGGGCGTCAGATTGCCTTGGAATTTCAGGCAGAAAATATTCCTTTTGTGGTGATAGATTCGGCGGTGCAGTCGATTGAGGCAGCTTTGGCGCTGGGGTACACGGCTGTCCAAGGAGACGCGACTCTGGACGAAACTTTGCTGAATGTCGGGCTCGATCGCGCAATTTGCATAGTAGCAGCTTTGCCTTCGGATGCCGAGAATTTATACACTGTCCTGTCAGCGAAAACTCTGAATCCGAAGGTACGGGCGATCGCCCGCGCCACCACAGAAGAAGCTGTAAAGAAGTTGCAGCGGGGCGGCGCCGATGCCGTCGTATCCCCCTACATTACCGGAGGAAAACGCATGGCGGCGGCGGCTTTGCGGCCTCAAGTTATGGATTTTTTAGACGGTGTTTTGACGGGCACGGAGAGTTCTTTTTACATGGAGGAATTTTTGATCGATCCCAATACTTGTGTCTACGTCGGGCAAACTTTGAGAAATGCCAAGTTGCGATCGCAATCGGGGGCCTTGGTTTTAGCGGTGCGGCGCGCTGGCGGGACTTTGATTGTGGGGCCTACTGGAGAAACTGCGATCGAAGGAGGAGATATGCTGATTTGTTTGGGTACCGCAGAACAACTGCGCACCCTCAATCAAATCCTCAGTCCCCTGAGTTTTCGCCTCCCCCGGCCCCCAAAGTAATACGATGTCAGGTTTCTTGTCAGCAATGCAAGTCCTCTTTTGGGGCGGTTTCGGCGGGCGAGTGAGTTAACGCCGACGCTCGTTGGGGAAGTTGGCAGGGTTGGGAGGTGCGATGCCTTCGGCTGGCTTCGCCTACGCATATTTGGAGAAGTTCTATTTGAACCTGTTTCCGTCTGGGAACAGTTGGCGGTGTTGGGGATGGTGGCGGGAGTGGAGGCGCAACGGTTGAGGGAGATGTTGCCACCTGTGGGGGTTCGGATGAAGTTGGAGCCTCCAAGGTTATGTGGGGCGTCTTATGCCGAGTCCCCTTGTCACAAGATTGAGTTGCAGTTTCAGCAAACGCATGGGTGCCAAAAGCAGGGGTTAAGGTTGCGATCGGAGTGTCCTCATTGTGGGGCGCGGTTTAAGGTGTCGGCCCTTTGGGTGGATGGCCAGTGTCAGCATTGTTTTCAGCAGTTTGGGGAAATGGTGAAGTATCAGAAGTATTTATAATTCCTTTGACTTGGAGAATTTTTTCATAGTCTTCTTGAGTCAGTGGACAATCAATCAAATCTAAAAATTGTTGCTTTGCTAAATAACACTGTTTTGCCATCTCCCCCAAAAGATTATCCGGAATATCCTTCATCTTCTTTGTATGGCTTGTTTTAGTCCTTGCTCGTGTTTTTTTGCCATCTTGGGTAAAGTAAATGAAATAATGATGATCTCCTTCTGACTCTTGAAATCCCTTTTTTAATAATCCAGACTCAACTTTTGATTTCGGGCGTGGCATTCTAGACCTCTTCAATTTGGTTGAGTAACTGCTTTCTTAAATGTTGAGCATCTGAGGCTAGATCCTCAACACTCGCTTTGGCATATTCATCCCACATCATCACAATTTGTTCATTAATTTCATAAATTAAATCATCACGAGTATAAGCAAAAACGTGAAGCCCTATGTTAGGTTCTTCAACCACAAATAATTGACTGGTATCTTCATCCATTTTAGGGATCAGTCTTAGGGGATTTTTGCAAATAAGCTTTCTCTCTAACCAGGAAATTTCTCGCAGAATAATGGGAGATAGTTCTACGGGTTCTATTCTGGTAACATCTGTTAGTTTAGTAGGATGACCCTCAGCATCCAAAGTAAACTGGCCTGTTACCTGGATTAGCTGGCGACGATTTTCAATCATTGAATCTTCTAACTCTTCCAGGTAAAAACATTCGATTTCCTGGTGAGTAGGTGGATACTTTAAAACTATCGTGCGTTTATCAAAGTCAATGCGAATTAGTTCTCCTGTGACTGTCATTACAGTATCTTCAGAGGATTCTTGATTGAGCCAGCCATTGATATAAGCGGTAGATCCGTTGGTGAGATTTAATTCAGGTCTATCAGGTAGTGAAAATCCTAAACTCCAATTTTCTCCGGCTTTTGGTAGAATTCTTTTACTTTCTAATAAAGCTCTATTCCTGAGTTTTGAATCGGGGAAAATATCCTGAGTTTGCTTAAAGTTTGAATGGATTAAACTGGAAAAAAAATCCTCCAGTTTTTCCATAATTTCTGTATAATTGCCCAAGTGACTATTAAAACCTGAGTTCAGCACAATTGGAAGGGTATAACTTCCAGGTTGAGGAATGCTAGCACGTAAAGCATAACGCTGTTGCATTTCCAAAGGCACTTTAAATCGTTGTTTCACTGTCCCTTTTTCTGCGACTGTAGCGAGTAGGTAAATAATTTGTTGCAATCCACCTAGAACACGCACTAAAATTTCGATGGGGACTTCACAATTCTCCATTTCCTGACCCATCAAGCGGATAGTGGCTTTTGCTTCTGGGGGTTGTGCGAGAGACATTTTTCTAGATAGTGGCTTTTATTGTTTCTTAATCTTAACCTGAGAAAAGCTTAAAAGCTAAATTTTTTTCTGGTATCTCTAGCCTGGTATCTCTGACAAGGCGCACTATTCCAACAGAGGCAATAGCACTCCCAACAGAGGCAATAGCACTCTCGTTCTCCCCTGCTAACCTACTTGCCAAATGCTGTATCCGATATAACCATACCGGAATCACAGGCTCACCTGTTTTCAGTCATACGATCGCCCTTGACCTATCAAGCTCTACCTTTTGGAGCGATCGCACCCTACTCCTTTACTCTCTCACGCGATCGCCCATAAATCACATCTAACCACATCGGCACAACAAACTTCCCCTCAGCCCAAGCTGAGCGATCGTATTAATTTGTCAATACGTACAACAATCTGTCAACGCAGACAAATAATTTGACACTCGACAAACCCCAAAGCCGATGGTGGGATTTGAACCCACGACCGTTCGATTACGAATCGAATACTCTACCCCTGAGCTACATCGGCACAGACAATTTTGAATTATAGCACAACCTAATCGAAAAAAGCAAGGAGTTGTAGAATTTAATTTAAAACTCCACAACTCCTAACTTAAAACTTGTTAAACGGCCAGTTCCCCGTCTGTTGAGCCGCCTCTGGCCCCGGAATAAACCAAACCCCGCTGCATATCCAGCGTCAGCATAGTTCCGTCCCGAATTACCCGCGTCGCATTCTGCACGCCCACCATCACCGGCACGCCCAACCGCAAACCGATAATCGCGGCGTGAGAAGTCAAACTGTCCTCCTCCGTCACCACACCGGCTGCTTTCCGAATCATCTCCACAAAAGCGACGCTGGTGTGCTCGACTACCAAAATTTCTCCAGGGTGGAAATTGCCTACATCGGCAGCAGTACGAGCAACCCTGGCCATGCCGCTCACCGAGCCCAAACCGACACCAGTACCTCTGCCTAAAACCGCTGTCACTACCTCAACTTTGATCAAATCCGTCGAACCGGCAACCCCTTGCAGAGTACCGGCGGTCATCACCACTAAATCTCCGTCGGACACTAACTCTTTTTCCTGGGCGACAGTCATCGCCGATTGAAATGTCTGGCCGGTGGAGGGCAAATCCAGCACCAGCAAGGGTTTGACTCCCCATACTAATTGCAGTTGTCGGGCTACGTCTACGTGAGGAGTAACTGCCAAAATCGCTGTTTTCGGTCGGAATTTCGAGACATTGCGGGCTGTAGCGCCGGTTTTGGTCAATGTCATGATGGCGGCGGCGTTCAACTGTTCGGAGATTTGGCTGACTGCTTGGCTGATGCCGTTGGGGATCGATCGACCGATATCTTCTACATTCCTAATATTGCCCCTAATTCCCTCCCTCTCCATCCGCACGGCAATTCTCGCCATCGTCGCCACCGCTTCGACGGGGAACTTGCCGACAGCGGTTTCATTCGAGAGCATCACCGCATCAGTTCCGTCGAGAATCGCGTTGGCCACGTCGGAAATTTCGGCGCGGGTAGGACGGGGATTACCTACCATGCTGTCGAGCATCTGGGTAGCGGTAATTACCGGAATCCCCATGCGGTTAGAAGTAGCAATCAAGCGCTTTTGCAAAATCGGCACATCTTCGGCGGGCAGTTCCACTCCCAAATCGCCGCGGGCGACCATCACGCCGTTGCACAGGGCGAGGATTGCTTCCATTTGTTCGATCGCCTCGTGCTTTTCGATCTTAGCAATCACCGGTACTTGCTTGCCCGCACTGGCTATCAGCTCTTTAATTTCGAGCATATCCTGGGGATTCCGCACAAAGCTCAGGGCCACCCAATCGACACCTTGGTCGAGGCCGAACATTAAATCTTTACGGTCTTTGTCAGTCAGGGCCTTAATTGACAGGTAAACTCCCGGAAAATTCACGCCTTTGTTGTTGGAAAGCGGCCCGCCGACGACGACGCGGCAGTACAATTCCCGCGCCGCACGGTCTACTTTTTCGACGCGCATTTCCACTTTCCCGTCGTCAAGCAGAATCAGTGCTCCCTCTGGAACTTCGTCTGCTAGGGGGTCGTAGGTGACGGAAGAAATGAGCTCGGTGCCGGGAACCTGGCGGCTGGTGAGAATGAAAGGATCGCCGTTTTTGACAACTATAGAGCCTGTCTCAAAGCGCCCCAAACGAATTTTCGGGCCTTGGAGGTCTTGGAGGATGGCGACCGGCTGGTTGAGTTCAAAGGAGGTTTGCCGGATTAAGCGAATGCTGCGCTGGTGGTCTTCTTCTGTTCCGTGGGAAAAGTTGAGTCGCAAAGTTGTGGCACCGGCTTCTATGAGCTGGCGCAGCACTTGAGGGTCAGAAGTTGCTGGGCCAATGGTGGCGACGATTTTAGTCCGGCGTAGGGCTTTTGGCGGTTGCATCAGCGGTGTTCTGGGGAGGCAGGTGGATTTCTTGTTTAAATTTCGGCTAACGTTTGATCTTTGCACTACAAGCAATGACGCTAGTCTCAACTCTTAAAAATTTTGATAGTCGTCAAAACAGCAGGTATTGAACAATATATAGAATATCTGACTTTTTACCGATCGGTAATCTTTTCTTGGGGAGCGCGCTTTTTTGCAAATTTTTCCGCTCTCAGGCTTGACATAAATACAGAGATACCCATTGATTTTATTGGGTCTGCTGAGGTCTTTTGGCTAATCTAGCACTGCTATCCTTGCACAACATAAATAGACCTCTTGCAAAAAGGCACCAGACCCCTCCCCAACCCTCCCCGAAGTCGCGGGGAGGGAGTCTAATTTTTCTTGCTTCCCCCCTGATTCAAGGGGGGATCGAGGGGGGTGAGTTTTTGACTTTTGCAAGAGGTCTAATACTTTCCTGTTTGTGCAGAGGCTAGTTTCTGGCGATCGAACTGAGTTCTTTCATAAAACTTTACTATTGTCCGGCTTGTATCTTATACTACGCAAGTGTGAAATATTAAGGAGTCTTAACAAAGATGTCGGAGGCAGGACGGCCGCTGACAGTGCCGAAAGAGTTTTTGAGTCCTCCCGGTGACTTGAATCCGACACTGCTGCTATTTTTGAGTGCAGTAGGGATTATCGTGATTTCTAACTTGGGTTTCTGGTGTTGGGGATGGCCGCAGTGGTGCTGTTTTTCGCTGAATGTGTTGGCGTTGCACATGGCCGGAACTGTGATACACGATGCGTCTCATAATGCAGCCCATCGCGATCGCACGATGAATGCTATTTTGGGACACGGTAGCGCGCTGATGTTGGGTTTTGCTTTCCCGGTGTTTACGCGGGTACATATGCAGCATCACGCCCATGTCAATGACCCAGATAACGATCCAGACCATTATGTTTCGACGGGCGGGCCTTTGTGGTTAATTGCTGCGAGGTTTTTTTACCACGAGATTTTCTTTTTTAAGCGCAAACTGTGGCGGAAATACGAACTATTGGAATGGTTTCTCAGCCGTTTGTTTGTGATCGGGGTGGTTTATATCGCCATTCAGTACGACCAATTAGGTTATGTGCTGAATTTTTGGTTTTCTCCTGCTTTGGTGGTGGGGTTGGCCTTGGGGTTATTTTTTGATTATTTGCCGCACCGTCCGTTTCACGATCGCGATCGTTGGAAAAATGCCAGAGTATATCCTAGTCCTATTCTAAATATCTTGATTTTGGGGCAGAATTATCATCTGATCCATCACTTGTGGCCTTCTATTCCTTGGTACAATTACAAGCCTGCTTACGAAGCTGTGAAGCCGCTGTTGGATGAGAAAGGTTCTCCTCAAAGTTTGGGAATATTAAAAGGGAAAAAGGACTTTTGGAGTTTTATATATGACATTTTTTTAGGGATTAGGCTGCATCACAAGAAAGCGTCTGATTGACAAAAAACCCGGTTTCTTTGAGAGGCCGGGTTTTTTTTGTATGGCAGAAGGAAGAAGGCAAATGCAATTGGGGGTAATGGTTTTAGTAGGGAAACGGCACAGCGTTTGGTGGTGTCAACTTAAGCTTTTAGTCCGGCAGTCCTCCCACCCGACAGTCCGACAGTCCGCCAGGGAATGAATTCCCTGTCTCATAGCTAAAGTCCTCTCAAAGAGGACTGAAGAACTCATGAGTCCTCTTTGAGAGGACTTTCACTTTGAGGCAGGGGTTTCAACCCCTGACGGACTATCGGTTTTACCTTAAGTTGACACCAATAGGCACGCCGCCGTCTCCTGACTCTGGGTAAGATTAATTCGGATGCCACAGGATTTGATATCAATCCCCTCTCGGGGAAGTGGTAAAGAAGGTAAGTAGGGGCCCAGAAACCGGGTTTTTTTACGAAAATATTTGGTTGTAGTCCACAGATTCGGTAAAAAACCCGGTTTCTTTGGTCGGAGTGCATAAATTCTGGCGTTGCAAAGAAATGGAAAAATTCCCAGCAGATGTAGTTTTAATCCCCTTTTGGGGAAGTAGTAAAGGAGACCTAATAGCGAATCAACCGGCTTTTGTCCGGGATTTAATACCGTTTCAATCCCCTCTCGGGGAAGTGGTAAAGGAGACTTCCCCCGGATCAATCATCAGGATGACAATTGAGTAGGTTTCAATCCCCTCTCGGGGAAGTGGTAAAGGAGACTCTTCGGCCAGGGAGCCTTACCCAGAAAGGGTTTCAAGCCTCAAATCGACGCACCATTTTTTACCTGTCAATAACACCGTAAAACCTGCAATAAGCTCAGTTGCTTGCAAGCCGTAACCCTTGGTATCAGAGTAATCGACGCACCCCAACGAGAAAATCAGGGTTTTGCCGATCGCCCTCGCGGCGTCGATCGCCCATCTGCGACACTGAAACTAGCCGCAGATCCAAAAAAAAACTATGCAATTTTCAACGTTCTGGAGCGATCGAGCTTTGCAACTCGTAAACACACGATACACATCAACCTGCAACTTGTCAACAAGAATGAGAGTCAAATCCGACGATATCCCTTTTTGAGTAGTCAGGGCGACAAAATCAAAGAAACCGGGTTTTTGCCGTTGTAGTCGGCTGTAACCAACTATTCTAGAAAAAACCCGGTTTCTGGGGACCCGTGAGTCGAAGACTGTTAGACTTATTGAATTGTCAGGGCGATCGACCTTCACAATCGCCAAGTCTAATTTTCCCCAGCCACCGCCACCGCTAAATTCCAATCCGGCCGCAAATTTTGAGCTCCCCGCAAATAAGGATGATAAATTTCAGTATGTGCCGGCCAATTAACCAGAATTAAAAACCGGATGCAGCGTTCCAAAGCACCCTCAACGTGCATTTGCTGTACGTCCAACAAAGCAACATTACACCAGTGAGGACGTTCGCGGGCGATCGCAGCCGGAAACACAGCATCTAAATCGCGAGTAGCAGAAAACGTAGCACTAATAATTAAATCTGGATCTAAATCATTTTTTGCTTCTAATTCATCTAATAATTCTTTCACCGCTTCTCGAATTGCTGCCACCGAATTCTCGCTAGCAGTTGTTGCCCCACGAATACCCCGCACTTGCCACTCCACGCAAAATTCCTCCATTTTAGTCAGTTGTTCAGTTGTCAGTTGTCAGTTGTTAGTTGTTAGTTGTCAGTTGCTAGTTGCAATTACCAATTACTAATTACCAATTACCACTGCCAACTGACTACTGCCCACTGCCAACTGACTATTTAATCACGGGCGATACATCCACAGCGGCACACCGCTAGTAGAAAGCTCGAAGTCCAGCAAATTCTTGTAAGCCCAAAGCCCGGATGTATCCAGACTACTCCCCAAGACGCGATTTAGGAAAGGTTTTGCTTTTTCTAGCGTGCAAGACTCTGTTTTTTCCGGGTCCAGGCCTGCGAGTTCGGCGGCCAGGCGACGAGCGTCCTCTTCTGTTCCCAGTCGATCGACCAAACCCAATTCTAAGGCTTGCTGACCGGTAAAAACCCGACCGTCGGCAAAACTTTTCACTTTCTCAACAGCCAAATTCCGGGCTTCCGCAACGGTTTCCACGAATTGCTGGTAGCTGGTGTCGATCAAGTCTTGCAAAATTTCCTGTTCCGGATCCGTCAATCCTCGATCGAATGCCAAGATATCTTTATACGGACCAGATTTAATCACCTCAAAAGAAACGCCTACTTTTTCTAACAGCCGTTCTATATTGTTACCCCGGATAATCACCCCAATGCTGCCAGTAATTGTACCGGGATTAGCAACGATATGCTCGGCTCCCATGCCGATGTAAACTCCGCCAGAAGCTGAAATATTGCCGAAACTGGCGACAATTTTGACTTTTTCGCGCAAACGCTTCAGCGCGCTGTAAATTTCCTGGGAATCGCCCACAGTGCCGCCGGGGCTGTCTATCCGCAGCAGCAAGGCGGGAAATTTGCGTTCTTCAACGGTTTTGAGAGCTTCTAGCACTCGTTTGCGAGTTTCTCCGGCAATGGCTCCGGTGATTTCGATACGGGCGATTTGTTTGCGGTAGCGGGGCTTGAATGGCCAAATCATGAGCAGTGTACAGGCAAGGTGAAATTTTGTAGCTAACTTCTAGTGTGCCTTATTCATCGGGGTAGATGTTGTGCTTGTGTTCGCAACAGGCAAGATGCCTGTTGCACAAGAAAATTCTTGATTGTGGAACAGGCATCTTGCCTGTTCCAAATGGCGGCCACAGGCAAGATGCCTGTTGCACAAGAAAATTCTTGATTGTGGAACAGGCAAGATGCCTGTTCCAAATGGCCGCAACAGGCAAGATGCCTGTTCCACCTTAATTTTGTGGAACAGGCAAGATGCCTGTTCCAAATGGCCGCAACAGGCAAGATGCCTGTTCCACCTTGATTTTGTGGAACAGGCATCTTGCCTGTTGCAAATGGCCGAGATTTGCGCGATCGAATTTAACTCAACAGCGATATATAATTGTAAAAATTGCTTAACAAATCTACATCATTCTCGTGAGAGCCATTTTCATCAATTATTTGGAGAGTCCGCCATGCAGCTAAAGCTTACCGATTCAAAACTGCCTTTTGCCCCGCTGTTGCTCATTGCGCCGTTTTTCCTGTGGGGAACCGCGATGGTAGCGATGAAGGGGGTGATGCCGCACACAACGCCGCTGTTTGTGGCTGTCGTGCGTTTGATACCTGCGGGTGTGTTGGTGCTGCTGGCGGCCGCATTCATGGGAAAACCGCAGCCGCAGGGTTGGAAAGCTTGGCTGTGGATTTCCCTGTTTGCTTTGGTTGACGCTACTTTGTTTCAAGGCTTTTTAGCGGAAGGTTTGGCAAGAACCGGTGCCGGCTTGGGTTCGGTGATGATTGATTCTCAACCGCTAGCTGTGGCGATTTTGTGTTTGTGGCTGTTTCAAGAAAAAATTGGTTTTTGGGGCTGGTTGGGATTAGTTTTTGGCGTTGCGGGCATCAGTTTGATCGGGTTGCCCGATGGCTGGATTGTGGGGCTTTTTCATCCTGAAAACAGGCAGGTTTCTGGGGGTATCGAACAGTTGTTTGAGGGTGGAGAATGGTTGATGCTGTTGGCTGCTTTGTCGATGGCTGTGGGTACGGTTTTGGTGCGCTGGGTTTGCCGTTATGTTGACCCGGTGGTGGCGACTGGTTGGCACATGATTTTGGGCGGTTTGCCGCTGTTGGCAATTTCGGCGGCAACTGAGTCTGATCAGTTTGTGAATATCGATTTTTCCGGCTGGATGGCCTTAGGTTATTCTACTGTGTTCGGAAGTGCGATCGCCTACGGTTTATTCTTTTATTTTGCTTCGAGTGGCAGTCTAACCAGTTTAAGTTCTCTTACCTTTCTGACGCCTGTATTTGCTTTGCTATTCGGCAATTTGTTCTTGGGCGAAGTGCTCAATCCGCTACAATCGATGGGAGTTGGGCTGACTTTGGTGAGTATTTATTTGATTAATCAGCGGGATACTTTGGGTGAGAAATTGCGAAAAGTGCGATCGGGTGAAGCGAGTGCAGAAGTTGAAGCAACAGGATTGTTAGAGTCGTCTGAGTTGAATTCTGTAGAATTACCCGTGCAGTTGCGGGTTAGCGAATTGGAATCAGAAGTTTAGCGCTTTAAGAAATTTAGGGAGAATCAGTTAATTCTTGAATTAACTGATTTGGAGTTACAATCCTAGGAGTATTAACCGGAAAATCTCGCGGGTTGCGGGTGACAATGGCATCAATTAGATTGATTACAGCAGTGCTGTACTGAATTGCAACTTCAAAATCCTTGAAATTGCAAGTTAATGCAATTGAAATAACAGAGTTATCTACTGTTGCTACTTGACAAATTGTGGCTAACTGCCGCAAAAACTCAAGGGTTAAATCTCTACCTTTAGCTTGACAGATAATGTAGTAAATGTCACTAAAAGTAGATGCTGAAATATAACCTTGTACCTCTCCTTGTTCAACTAAAGACAAAACTTGTTTGCTTTCGCCAAAAAAGGGCTGTCTGGCAAGGGCGATATCTAAAATGATGTTGGTATCTAGCAAGATTTTCACAGATTGTATTTCTCCTTTAAAGCTTCCCATCTAGCTGCCTCTGCATCGAAGTCAGGTGAAACAGGTTCAGTATTTTCAAACCAGGCTTGCAAAGCCTTGATTTTAGTTGTCACTTTTATTTTAGGCTTAGCTTTCTCCGACTCAATTAGTGGATCAGGAGAACTGACAACCGTATCAGCCCGCTGCAAGACGATGATTTCCACCTCTCCCGGTGGCATATTCACGGGTTCCCCAACTACCAAGTTGCCAGTTGCATCGATTTTACCTCTAAGTTTGTATGCTTGCATGGTAATCTCCGATAACTATGTTTCTATTATATGACATAATAACTTGCTTCATTACCAATCCTCTTCGCCACCAATCTTAATGTCTCTGCTTTGAATCTCTTCTATAAAATTTTTTAAACTGGGATTTTCTGCGTAATGCTTCATCAAAACTTTATGCTTGCGATATTGTTCTGAAATTACTCGATAATATTCAGGATTTTTAGCATTAGCGTCGATCGTAAACTTGTGTTGTTTCGTAAGTTCCCGCTTTAAAGTATCGAGACAGCTCTTAAATTTAGATTTTTTATTTGTGTGGGTATAATACGGTGGAAGCAACCAACACTCAATAGAATGTACTGATATAGCCCAAATGATTCGCTGTTGACATTGACTGTAGAAATATTCGCCAATAATTTCCTCTTTAAACTTTTCGATAACTTTTTCAATCAACTCTTTAGGAGTAAATTCGCTATTTTCATATCGCTGTGGGATATCATAACCATGCTTTTCTGAATCATCAGTATCTATTTGGATAATTATATAGTCATTAAATTGAAACGCTTCTTGAAAATCTTTTAAACGGCAATAAGTAAAAACTTGACTCCAACTACCATAACCTTTAAATTTTTTTTCATCTTTTTTATCCCTTTCTGGTTGAAGCGGTCTAATATCTAGATCGGGATTCTTGCAATATCCTGCTAAAATATTTTCAATCACAATCTGGTCAGTCAATCCCTCAGTAATTAATCCAAAACTAATCATATTAAAAATTCTTAGGAAGCCCTCCGATATAGCCCCTCAAAAAAGCCTCGGATAATTTTACAGGTTCTTGTCCTTCGAGAGGTTCAGGTTTGAGAATGCGTCTAGCTTTAGTATGCCCTAATTGGTTGCGGTAGATCGCAAACAGCCGCTGTTGATCATCATCTAAATCCAAACCGTCCAAAACTGCCGGGTTGTGGGTTGTGAATATAACTTGTTTGTCGTGTTTTTTTGCTAATTCGACTAATTCTTGGATTAACCGGCGACACAATCTGGGGTTGAGGGAAGCGTCAATGTTATCTATTGCAAAAAAACTCGGCGTGAGATCGCTAATGAACAAGGCAAAGTAAAAGAGTAAAAATAAAAAGCCTTCATTAGAATTTCTTTGATCGAAATAACTTAAATCAATGTCTAAATATTTATCTTTTATTAGGAGAGAGCTTTGCATGGGTGATAAATTTTTAGGCACATCAAAATCTTTAAACCAATCTATCAATTGCAGCTTTTCTTTAATTTGATTGAGTGGATTTGGGTTTTCCTCTGACTTCAAAACCTTTATCAGTTTAAATAATCCTTCACCATTAATGCCTAGCGGTTGAATTTGTCCTTCTTTTTCAAAAGTGCGTAATGCTTGGTTTTCGGGAGAGTAAATTGTAAACTTACTGAAATTAGAGCCATCAGTCAACTTGTTAATTGAATTTTGAAATGATATAAAAGAAGAGGATATGATAGACGACAGAATATCCTCAGTGGATATGTACTTTAAAGACTCTTTTCTTCTTTTTATTAATTCTTCTTCTATTAAGGTTTTAGATTCGTCTTTTAAATCTTCTAAAGAATTTTCAGGAAGCAGCGATGGGGATATGTAATTTAAATACTCTTTTATTATTTTTATTAATTCTTCTTTTCTTAAGGTTTTAGATTCGTCTTTTGAATCTTCTAAAGAAGTTTCAGGAAGCAGGGATTTTGTTTTATTAATCCACTGAGAATACGGCAAGTTATCATTAGATAAGATACAACGAAAGTTTTCATCATTTCCTTTGATATCAATTTTGATATCTTTATCTAAATTTTCCTTTTCAAAGGCCGATCGCATAAATTGAGGTTCTGTAACTCTGATGCCCCGAGAACCTAAAAACTCGTTATCCAGCTTGTCATCAGCCGCAGCAGAAGCAAGGGCGATCGCCTCTAGGATATTGCTTTTGCCGCAGCCATTTTCACCGATCAATACAGTTACTCGTCCTAATTCTAGCTTCAGCTTTTGAATGGACTTATAATTTTCGATTCTGACTTCTCCAATCATAATTTAATCCCATATAATCTTAGTGTACTCATTGTATCTCCGATCGCATGAATCTCAAAGAACGCTTGCACAGCCATCTGATTCAAATTGTACGCGATCGCAACCCATACCTCGCATCCGAAGGGCATTTTTATGCTCAGCAATACATCCGCGAACAGTTGGCACAGTGGGGAACTGTAGAAATTGACGATTTTTCCGTGCGCGGCCGAATTCATCACAATTTGATTTTGGATTTACCCCCCCTCAGTCCCCCCCTTGTTAAGGGGGGGAAGCAAGAAGAATCACCCCTTGCTTCGGGGGGGAAGCAAGACAATCTGGGTTTTGAAAAGCAGATTAAGAAGCGGTTGCCGCCGATCGTAATTGGTGCTCATTACGATACTGTACCCGGATCGCCTGGGGCCGATGATAATGCTACTGGTGTGGCTGTTTTACTGGAACTCGCAAGGGATATCGCATCTGCGCCGCTCAAATATCCAGTGCAATTAGTCGCCTTTGATATGGAAGAATACGGTTGTTTGGGAAGCAGTCATCATGCAGCTAAATACAAGCAACAGCAAGAGTCAATCCGGTTAATGATTTCTTTGGAAATGTTGGGTTATTGCAACCACAATCCTAATTCTCAAAGCTATCCCGCTGGCTTGAAAAATTTTTATCCAAATAGTGGCAATTTTATTGCTTTAATTGGCACTTTGCGGACGGTTCCCGATTTGATTAATTTGAGTGCCAAAATTCGCAAATCTGGTCAGCCCTGCGAGTGGCTGCCGGTGCCGAATCGAGGTTTAATGGTGCCGGATACTCGCCGCAGCGATCATGTTCCTTTTTGGGATAATGGTTATCCGGCTATTATGGTGACTGATACTGCTAATATGCGAAATCCTCATTATCATCGAGAAGGTGATAGGATTGAGACTTTGGATTTGGATTTTTTGGCTGGTGTTTGTCAGGGGTTGGTTGAGGCTATTCGATATATATAGCAGTTTTATTTTAACGAACCGCGAAGGCGCGAAGGGCGCGAAGGAAGGAAAGAGAAGATGAGTGGTAAAGAGATGAATGCTGTTTTTGACGATCGCACTCGCTGGCAATTCTGGATCGATCGCGGTGGCACTTTTACTGATATTGTCGCCAAGAGCCCCGACGGTAAGTTAGTCATTCACAAGCTGCTATCGGAAAACCCGGAACGCTACACAGACGCAGCAGTCCAAGGAATTCGCGACATTCTGGGAATTCCGGCCGACGTAGCGATACCTGCGGCCCAAATTGAAGCGATTAAAATGGGGACAACGGTTGCGACAAATGCTTTGCTGGAACGAAAGGGCGATCGCACAATTCTGTTAATTACTAAAGGTTTCGGCGATGCGCTGAGAATTGGCTATCAAAACCGCCCCAATATTTTCGCCCGCCACATTGTCTTGCCCCAGATGCTGTACGATCGAGTTATTGAAGTTGCGGAACGCTACAGCGCTCAAGGTGAGGAGTTAACTGCTGTCAATCCCGAGTTTATCCCGTGTTTGCAGCAAGCATACGATGAGGGAATTCGCAGTTGTGCGATCGTATTCATACACGGCTACCGCTACTCGGAACATGAAAAACAAGTTGCTAAAATAGCGAAAGAAATTGGCTTTACTCAAATTTCAGTATCTCACGAAGTCAGCCCGCTCATGAAATTAGTTTCGCGGGGAGATACTGCGGTTGTCGATGCTTATTTATCTCCGATTTTACGTCGATACGTCGAACAAGTAACCAGTCAGTTAAGAGAGGCAGAGCCTCTGGATATCGGTTCCCAGGCAGAGCTTGGGAACGAGGCTGTAGGGGCACCGTCCCCTAAATTAATGTTTATGCAATCGAATGGCGGCTTAGTGGACGCGGCACAATTTCAAGGAAAAAACAGTATTTTATCCGGGCCTGCTGGGGGAATTGTCGGTGCCGTTCAAACGAGCAAAAAGGCAGGTTTTGATAAAATTATTACCTTTGATATGGGCGGAACTTCCACAGATGTTGCCCATTTTAACGGCGAATACGAACGCGAATTTGAGACGGAAATTGCTGGGGTGAGATTGCGATCGCCCGTGATGGCAATTCACACTGTAGCAGCCGGCGGCGGTTCAATTGTCTTTTTTGACGGGGCTCGCTACCGCGTCGGGCCGGAGTCTGCAGGGGCCAATCCTGGGCCTGCTTGCTATCGCAAAGGCGGCCCCTTGACGGTGACTGATTGCAATGTGATGTTGGGGAAAATTCAACCGGATTTTTTCCCGAAAGTATTTGGATTGAATGGAGATTTGCCGATCGCCCCTGAGGTAGTAAAGCAAAAATTTGGGCAATTAGCGGGGGAAATTGGGGGCGAGAGGACGGCCGAAGAGGTGGCGGAGGGTTTTTTGGCGATCGCTGTGGAAAAGATGGCAAATGCTGTCAAAAAAATCTCGCTTCAGCGCGGTTACGATGTTTCGGAGTATACATTGTGCTGTTTCGGCGGTGCGGGCGGCCAACACGCTTGTGCGATCGCGGATGCTTTGGGGATGAAACGGGTATTTATTCACCCTTATGCGGGTGTGTTATCGGCTTACGGTATGGGTTTGGCTGATGTGCGGGCTATTCGCGAAAGGGCGATCGAGCAACTATTAAATGCAGAATTATTACCTGAGTTGCATCATATTTTAGCCGAATTGGAAGCTGAGGGAAAGAGGGAATTGAACCGCAGAGGCGCAGAGAACACAGAGAATGAGTCAGAGGTTTTAGTTGTTAGCAAGTTGCGCTTAAAGTATCAGGGAAGTGACTCGGTTTTGGCGGTCAATTTTGCTGACAATATTGAGGTCATGCAGGCTGAATTTGAAGCAGCACACCGACAGCGTTACAGTTTTATTATGCCAGAAAAACCGCTGATTGTGGAAGCGGTTTCGGTGGAAGTTGTAGAAAGAATGGATGTGCCGGAAGCATCCACAATTTCCCCCTCGGGTGGTACGGGCATCTTGCCTGTGCAACCAATTTTGCAGACAATGGATGTGCCGGAAGCATCCACAATTTCCCCCTCGGGTGGCACGGGCATCTTGCCTGTGCAACCAATTTCAACGGTGCAAACCTATGTTGCTGGCGGGTGGCGGGAAACGCCTGTTTATCAGAGAGACGATTTGCGATCGGGCGACTGCATAGAAGGCCCTGCTATGATTGTTGAAGCTACGGGAACTAATATCATAGAACCGGGCTGGGAAGGGGAAATCACCGAAAATAATGATTTAATTTTGAACCGCAGATGCACGCAGATGGACGCAGATAATATCCGCGTTCATTCGCGTTTATCTGCGGTTAAATCCGATCCGGTTTTGCTGGAAATTTTTAATAATTTGTTTCGGGCGATCGCGGAACAAATGGGCGTCACATTGCAAAACACAAGTTCCTCAGTCAACATCAAAGAACGCCTCGACTTTTCCTGTGCAATTTTCGACAAAAACGGGCAATTAGTTGCCAACGCGCCCCACATTCCCGTACATCTAGGCTCGATGAGCGAAAGCGTTGAAGCTTTAATTTTAGCACAAGGCAATGCGATTCAACCCGGCGATGTTTATGTTTCTAACAATCCCTACAACGGCGGCACGCATTTACCAGATATCACCGTTATTACTCCAGTATTTGCTCGTGATTCCTCCCTTCCTTTGTTTTATGTTGCCTCGCGGGGACACCACGCCGACATCGGCGGCATCACTCCCGGTTCCATGCCTCCTAACAGTAAAACAGTAACTGAAGAAGGTGTATTGCTGGACAATCTCCTGTTAGTAAGGGAGGGCAATTTTCGAGAAAAAGAATTACTAGAAATTCTGACAGCGGGGAATTTTCCTGTTCGCAATTCCGCTCAAAATATAGCCGATTTGCAAGCACAAATTGCTGCTAACAAGCGCGGCGCAGAAGAGCTGATCGAGATGGTAGAACATTATGGATTAGAGACTGTGCAAGCTTATATGGGCTTTGTGCAAGACAATGCGGAAGAGTCGGTACGCAGGGTAATTGATGTTTTGCAAGATGGCGAGTTTACTTATCCGATGGATAGTGGCGGACAAATTAAGGTAGCGATTACAATTGACAAATCTGCGCGCAGTGCAAAAATAGATTTTACTGGCACTTCTGCTCAACAATCCAACAATTTTAATGCTCCCGCTGCGGTGTGCAAAGCCGCTGTTTTGTATGTTTTCCGCACGTTGGTAGATGACGATATTCCTCTAAATGCGGGTTGTTTGAAACCTCTCGAAATTATCAATCCCGAAGGCTGTATGCTGAATCCTCGCTATCCAGCGGCGGTAGTTGCCGGAAATGTGGAAACATCGCAGAATATTACCGATGCTTTGTATTGTGCTTTGGGAGTGATGGCGGCTTCTCAGGGAACTATGAATAATTTTACCTTGGGAAATCAGCGCTATCAATATTATGAAACTATTTGCGGCGGTTCGGGTGCTGGTGCAGATTTTGATGGCACTGATGCGGTACAAACTCACATGACTAATTCGCGTTTAACTGACCCAGAAGTATTAGAATGGCGGTTTCCGGTGTTGTTAGAAAAATTTGAAATTCGGGCTAATAGCGGCGGGAATGGATATCATCGCGGCGGTAATGGAGTGGTGCGGCGAGTGCGGTTTCGGGAGGCGATGACGGCGGGAATTTTATCGGGGCGGCGTTTAATTTCTCCCTGCGGTTTGAATGGGGGTGAAGCGGGGAAAGTTGGGCGGAATTATGTTGAAACGGTTGAGGGAAAAGTTGAGGATTTGGGGAGTACGGCGACGGTGGAAATGCAGCCCGGGGATGTGTTTGTCATTGAGACTCCGGGGGGCGGAGGTTATGGTGGTTGTATGAAGAATTAACATTAGCTTACATTTTTTAATGTTAACAGATCTCTTTTTTATGCTAGACTTGGTTTACCAAAGAAATTTAAACACAATCTATAATAGCGCTGGTGTAGAAAATGGAAGGCGATAAACTATCTCTACCTCTATTTCCAGAAGAACCAAATAACTCAGAAAATTACTTTACTCGAAAACGGTCATGGTCAGCATCGAAACATCGGATCATGCTGAGGTATATTCAGTCTTATTGTTACAATCTTGGTGGTGACAAACCTTATCAATCAGAGCATTTAAATTATGTCGATGGGTTCGCAGGAAGAGGAAAATATACAGAAGGAATAGGAATTGAAGATTTTGTAAATAATTCAAAATTTTGGTCTAAATATAAACATGAGTTTGAAAATACTGATGGTTCACCATTAATAGCTCTAAAATGTGCTAAACTCTTCAGGGAAGAAAATCGTGTAAACTTAAGATGTTTCTTTATAGAATCTAAGTCTAGTTTCAATAAAAAGCTTCATGAAAATTGTGAAGCTGTAGCCGAGGGATTGTCATATAAAATATATAAGCCTCAAACATTTGAGGTTGCTTTTCCTGAGCTAATGAAAGACTTAGGAAACTATCCTACATTATTTTTTCTTGATGCCTTTGCTGTTAAAGGAATGAGTTTCGATAATATATGCGACATAGGAAATTATGTCAGCCAGTATAAGGGCGAACTGTTTTTACTTTTTCACAATATACAAGTAGCTCGTCATGCTGGGCATTATAAAACTACCTATGCTAATTCTAAAGAACAAAAAACTGACGAGAGTTATATAAAAAATTTGACTAAGCTTCTAGGTGTTAATTCTGATATAGAGTGGAAACCAAAGTGGCTGGAACTAAAAAGTGAGCCTCAAAAATTTGAAAGGTGGGCGCTGGAATACTTCAAAGAAAGAATGAGAAAAGAAGGCCGTTTTAGAGGTGTAACTAGCTTTGAAATTAAGGAGACTTATAATGATGTCAGACCTCAATACAGTATTGTAGTCGGCAGCAATCATCCAGAAAAAGCATTTGGTAATTTTCTGAATGATTTTGTTTGTGATGAAGATAAATTATTGTTTTTTCAAGATAATTATCAAGGAATTGAAAAATTTCTTGATAAAGAATGGGAAGCAGAACAGAAAAGACGCATTGCTATAATTAAAACACAGTCTATCAAAATCTTGCGTGAAATCAAGTCTGAATGGAAATCTTTTGAAGATGTAATTACTCATATTATTTTAAAATTGAATGATTTGGGTTGTTTAAAAAGAACTCAGCATTACAACGATGTTCTCGGTTCACTTTATCAAGAAGGGATGTTAGAGATACAAAAACCTGGTTCCAAAAAGCGTTACACACTAAATAGTCTGCTAAAAATAGTAGAATAATATGATTATTAAATTTTAGTGGTAATAATTTAGCCTCTGTTACTCGCATTTATTCATCTTCCATCATCGAAGCAATTTTTTTCTCTGTTTATTCTCAGCCTCTGGCATCTCGTCCCAAATTTTATCATCCAGAAGTCTCCCAGCAGCTTTAGGTGTTCTACCTCCCCATTGCTTGAAGAAAAACGCGACTTCAGCATCTTGACACTGATCCCGAATACTTTGTGCCCATTCTTCCTGCATCGGACGGTGTTTTTGCCCCGACTCTCCCCCAACTATTACCCAGTGAATATCTCTTAGATCGAGTTGCAAAGGCCCTAAAAGTGGTTCGCAGGATAAAAAGCGTACCTTTGCATTGACTTGTCGCAAAGAATCCACACGATGAACATAATTTTGATTCTCAACAGACACGCCCATCCAAATATTATCAGACCATTCAAGTTGAGGGGCTAACTCTACTAAACGTTTATCTCGCTTGGTAAGGATTTGATAAATGTGGTGAGGAGTTTCACGCATTACATCAAAAACTTGTTTCAGAAATTCAAGAGAAACATCTTCATGGAACAAATCGCTCATTGAGTTAACAAAAATGCGACTCGGCTTTCGCCAGCTTTTAGGCTCATTCAAACGTTTTGGATATTCCGTTAAATCAAAACCGTTAGGAAAATTAGTATGAAACCGTTTTGTTAATGCTTCAGCATAACAATGCGTACAACCTGGACTGACTTTATCGCAGCCAGTCGTTGGATTCCACGTTCTGTCGGTCCATTCGATACCAGTATTAATGCTAGACATACAAGGGCTTTACCATTTAAACAATATTTGTAGGTGACGGTGAACAAATAAAATTCGCTCTATTAATTTAGGTCTATTCAGCGTCACTACAAATTCGATTATATAATAAAATTGACTTAAATATCAACATATTTTTTCAGCACTTGCATCAAATGTATATCGTGTTGTAGAATCGGGCTGCACCAGCATTTATTCCCAAAACCGTTACAGAACAATTGTGCAAACACCTAATTTTTCAGAATTCAACCATCCAGTGGTCAAATCCCTGTTTCACCACAGCGATCAGGAATTATTGACCCTGTTTCAAAACCATCCCGATCAAGGTAGGTTCTTCACGGCGATTTTTTGCCGCTACGCTCAAATTGTCCACTCCCTGATTCGCCATTCCGTGCGATCGCCCGTACAAGGAGATTACCTATTTGCCCACACATGGCTGCACATCTATCACGAACTCCGAGGCCTCGATTTACGCCGCGAAACCCAAGAGTCTGATGGCGGAAATCTCAGTCTCCAAAACTGGCTGATTAATGTCACCGCCGTCTGCATCAATCAAGCTGAATTGCCCCCTGTTGAGTCGATTCACTACTCTTTGCAATCCGCTTCGCCTCCCCTCTGGTGTTACGTCAAACAAGCCTTAGAATTGTTAGCGCCTCTGCCGCGTTTAGTCGTGTTAATGGCTCAGACTTTCCGCTGGAGCGAAACTCGAATTGCAGCTTATTTGCAGGCAGAAGGCGAAGCTATTTCGCCCGCTCAGGTAAAGGCTTTGCTGCAAAAAGGATATCAAAGTTTAGAATCCAACTTGCCGGAGGATATTCGGGCTATTTATCTAGATGAAAATCTCGATTATCAAGAAGAACTTGTCTAGGATAGCGATCGAGTTTGTGGTTTCTCACAAACCCGGTGTTTTGAAAATACCGGGTTTTTTTAGCTATCATGTATAGCGGAATGTGCTCGGTGCACACCCTACATTTTGATTTTTTGTGTAAATTGTAATCATCTATTTTGGTTGAATACCAGCAATCTCAATATCAGAGGTGGAAATGGCTGTTTATCAAGTTCGGTTGGTGAATGAGGCTCTCGCGCTCGATCGCACGATCTCCGTACCAGACGACCAGTATATCTTAGATATGGCAGAAGATGCCGGCATCCGCTTGCCGAACGGATGCAAGCAAGGAGAGTGTTCTGCTTGCGTTGCCAAATTGTTGAGCGGTAAAATCGACCAAAGCGAACAAAAGTTTTTGAAGCCGTCAGAATTGCAAGCTGGCTACGCTGTTACTTGTGTGGCTTACCCGCTTTCTGACTGCACTTTGTTAACGCATCAAGAACAAGTTTTATATCAAGCATCTCTCTATTTTAAGTCGTAAGTATCGAGCGATTTAAAGATACTCGTGAAAACATCTACTCCTTCCAGCATGAATTTCTGGTGCGATGCCCTTTTTGTGATTCATGTGCGATCGTGCGTTGTATCGCTCCTGATAACGCCGATTCGTTTGCTCCTCGCAGATTTTCCTGTACAGCTTGTGGTTCCTCAAAAAAATGGTCCGAGAAGAAGATTGAAAGATCGTATACAGTGGATGACTACTTCCACTATCCTCTGTGGCTTCAAACTTCCTGTTGCGGTGAGACGCTTTGGGCTTACAATCTTCGACATTTAGAATTTATTGAGGCCTTTGTTCGGGCAAAGCTGAGGGAACGAAAACCTCATGAACTTTATGGCTGGTCCAATCAGAGTCTGTTCTCTCGACTTCCAAAATGGATACAATCAAGTATAGCCTTTCGAGCGAAAGATGAGGTACAAGTTTAGATTTTAGATTTTAGATTTTAGATTTTAGATTTTAGATTGGGGAATTGTTAATTAATTCGTGAATACCTCATCTTTCCGAGAACCGCTATAAGAATCGAGAAGAAATTATCAAAGCGATCGCAAAGATACGTAAATCAGTTGTGACTCCTACCTAATATTCGCCCCTGGAAATAGTTGTTAAACCAGATTTCTGGTCATGTAAGGTGCGTGACTCTCAAGAATCGGGCTGCCACTTGAGTGGCTAGAAAGTCACGCACCCTAATAAGTATAGATAAACCCGCCCTTATAAATTAAGCAATTGTAGAATCCGCTGAAGCGGAATTTGCGCCCAATCCAAGCGGTAATTGAGTTCGTAGGCTAGCTCGGCAACCGCTTTTTCCAAAATGTAAGCATCTAACAAAACTTGTAGTTCTGGTATAGATTTGGGCAAGAAATTTGCATCGGATGCTGTTACCAAATAGCTGTCAAGAAAAGTGAGGCTCACCCAGCGGTGCCAAACGTTCGCCCACTGCTGCATCTCCGGGAGATTTTCAGGGCGAATCATGCCACTTTCTACTTCATTGCGGAGTGCCAAAGTAACAGCGAAACTTAAAGATTGCAGCATTCCCGCAACATCTCGCAGGGGCGACCTCTTCATCCGCCGCTCGCTTAAGGGTCGATCCCGTTCTCCTCCGAAATCAATAATTACGAAGTCTTTACCTGTATAAAGAACTTGCCCGAAATGAAAGTCTCCGTGACAGCGAATTCTATCAGCCGTGATTCTCAAGTTCAAAATAGACTTGAAACGTTCCATGAGCAAATCTTCGCGGTTGAGGAGCTTTTGCGCCGATTTTTGTACTTCTGGTGGCAGTTTGGACAGCCGTTTTTTTAGCTCCAGCAAAGTTCTTCCTGCGAGATTTCTCATGTGCTGATAGATGGAACGCTGGTAAAAGGAGGTGAAGCTTTCTGGGGCAAAAGCGGGATTTTCTGTGTCAGAAGCTAAAGCGAGGTGAAGTTCGGCTGTCCGCTTACCTAAAAGTTCGGCTGATGCTAAGTAAGAGCCGATCAGTTCGCGAGCTAATGGCGGAATTTCTAGGGATAAATCCGCTACTAGCGAGTTTGACTGCCGCTGCGTCGATCCGGTCAAAGCGGTCGGTAAATAATTTGCGGGGGAAATAGATAAATTTTCGCCGGAATGCTTTGCTTCTACTGTCATTACTTGCTCGAAATAGTCGCGCAGTGTGTCTAATGTATAAGACCAAGCGTCTACGCTGTCGGGGATTAATTTTTGTAGTATTCCGACTGTAATGACTTGTTTTCCTTGTGTGTGATATTCCAATGCTCCGGCAATTGGAGCGTAGTGTTGGATCGAGTTGCGCTCTGTTAAAAATCGTCCGATTTCTAATTCGGGGTTGATTCCTTCCTCGACTTTTCGCAATATTTTCAGGACGAAGCGGTCGCCGTAACCTGCGGATGTATTGCTTTGTTCTTTTTTGAACACGTGAGGTTCGAGGTGCGATAAATCTTGTTCTGATCTGAATGCACTGTCGGCAATTCCTACCAGTTGACCTGCTACACCTGTGTAACTGCGAGAATTGCCGATCGCCCCCAGCAGCGCGCTCAGAAAACCTTTGTCCCCTGCAGCATCAAATAGTATCCCGACTTCCTTGTTGGTTTCTGGGAACTGCAGGCGCGCGATCGCCCGCTCGTCCACATCGCCTTTCATCTCTTCCCAACCTAAAGGCAAAATGTAAGTTTCCGGCATACCTTCAGTATAATTCAACAGCAAAAACAGAATGTAAACTTTTGATTCTTCCCCGGCACTATCTTTACATTCAACAGGTATAACCTCACTTATTTCTAATGATTGAATTGTCCTGTCTGTACCGCTATACCAGCGATTGCGTCGCAAGTATTCCGGCAAAAGATTGAGCAGCATATCGCTTAACTGACTTGTAGAAAAAGCAGTTTTCCAAGTACCTATGACCGCCAAACTAGGCAAGCCTGTGTTAAAACCGTTCACCAAAAAATCTTCGTGTTTAGCACTAAGAGTAAACCAGTAAAACGTGTGAGGGCTCAAGCTCAAAAAGTAAGGATCCTCGCCAACCGCCGGAAACTCAGTGCGCCCGAAAATCTCCTCTGGAATAGCACCTTTAAAGGGCGAAAGATCTAATTCTGCCGTCTGCACGAAGCGCGACAAATTAGCCACTACGAGGATGTGTTCGTCTTGATAAGTGCGCACAAAAGCTAAAACTTTGCGGTTTTCCGGGTACAGAAACTCGCAAGTTCCGCGGCCGAATGCTTGGAAGCGCTGCCGAATAGCAATTAGGCGTTTCATCCACCACCAAAGAGAACTCGGATTCGCCCGCTGCGCTTCCACGTTAATAGATTCGTAGTGATATTCAGGGTCAACAATTGGCGGCGCGTAAAG
Source organism: Microcoleus sp. OTE_8_concoct_300 (assembly GCF_031383065.1). Taxonomy (NCBI): domain Bacteria; kingdom Bacillati; phylum Cyanobacteriota; class Cyanophyceae; order Oscillatoriales; family Microcoleaceae; genus Microcoleus; species Microcoleus sp. OTE_8_concoct_300. The sequence goes on from NZ_JANMZH010000211.1 coordinate 32,962, forward strand.
CCGCTGCGGGTTAGCGCGGCTGAAACCGGCATTGCGATCGCCGCTCCACTGCATCGGAGTTCTCACCCCGTTGCGATCGCCCAAATAGATATTGTCTCCCATGCCAATTTCATCGCCGTAGTAAAGCACCGGCGTACCCGGAAGAGACAGCAGCAAAGCATTCATCAACTCGATGCGGCGGCGGTTATTTCCCATCAAAGGAGCCAAGCGGCGGCGGATGCCCAAATTAATTCTCGCCTGAGTGTCTTGAGCGTAAACCCGATACATATAATCTCGGTCTTCATCACTCACCATTTCCAGCGTCAATTCATCGTGATTTCGTAAAAATAAGGCCCACTGACAGTTATTAGGAATATGGGGAGTTTGCTGGAGAATGTCGCTAATTGGGAAGCTATCTTCCATATACAAAGCCATAAATAAACGCGGCATCAGCGGAAAATGAAAGTTCATGTGACATTCATCCCCAGCAGCGTAATATTCAACCGCATCTTCCGGCCACTGATTCGCCTCAGCAAGCAGCATCCGGTTCGGGAATTTCTCATCTACGTGCTTCCGCAAGTGCTTCAGGAATACGTGAGTTTCTGGCAGGTTTTCGCAGTTAGTACCTTCGCGCTCGTACAGGTAAGGCACCGCATCCATGCGCAGTCCGTCTACTCCCAGTGCTAACCAGAAATCTACCACATCTAAGATGGCTTGGCGGACAGCGGGATTGTCGTAATTCAAATCGGGTTGGTGGGAATAAAAACGGTGCCAGTAATAAGCTTTTGCTACCGAATCCCAAGCCCAATTAGAGGTTTCAAAATCTTGGAAAATAATCCGAGCATCTTGATATTTTTCCGGGGTGTCGCTCCACACATAAAAATCTCTCTCATTACTGCCTTTCGGGGCGCGACGCGCTCGCTGAAACCAAGCGTGCTGGTCGGAAGTGTGGTTAACAATTAACTCAATAATGACTCGAATTCCCCGCTCGTGCGCTGCTTCTAAAAGGTCTTTAAAATCCTCTAATGTGCCGTAAATTGGGTTGACGGTGGTATAGTGAGATGTATCGTAGCCGTCGTCTCGCAGCGGCGAGGGAAAAAATGGCAGTACCCAAATTGCTGTTACTCCCAAGTTTTGCAGGTAATCCAGTTTTTCTGTCAGTCCTCGAAAGTCGCCGATGCCGTCTGCATTGCTGTCTGCAAAAGCCCGAACTGGTACTTCGTAAATAATCGCGTCTTTGAACCACAAGGGGTCGTTATTTAACATTGAGTTTGGCATAATTTTTAGGGTTGATTGGTAATTGGGAATTTGTACTTAGAATTTGGTAATTGGGATTTGTTATTTCAAATCCAAACTGATAAATCATAACTCATAATTTGGCCGCGCTTCCTCAGGCGAGCCGCAGAGTTTTAATCGTAATTTTTTCACGCAAAACTTATCACTTCTTAACTATAAAACCTCAACACTCTGTTTTGCTATTTCGGATACAGTTCACAATCCGGATACATATGCGCGGTGCACAGCCGAAAGACCGGTGCGCGGTGCACACCCTACCAAGGCGTGTCAACTTAAGCCTGAAACCCCTCTGTATCTCTCGCTGGTAGCCCAGTCTAGATCCCCCTAAATCCCCCTTGATAAGGGGGACGCGAGAGAACACTCTTGTCCCCCCCTTATTAAGGGGGGCTAGGGGGATCGAGCCCTTGTTGACACTAAGCGCACCCTACAGACGAAGTATCAGGGGCGGTATTTACTACCTGCCGGACGGTTGCCACGACATAAGACTACCTTGACGTTAATGGCTAGCTATTGTTACATTTGTTTACATAAAGCAACAAAAGTTAAGGAAAAAGCAACAATGACTATTGTAATCGCTCTTTTAATCGTGGGCTGGGTAGCGGCCTCAGTCATTGGTACTCAAGCATATTTCCTGGGCGAACAGTCAAAGCCCATCCACGAGCGGAATTGGAACGATGAGTCTTTTGAAAAATTGGCTGTAGCAATCACAGCAACAGAGATGGATTACAGCGTTCGCGTTCCCGCCTACAGCATGGATGCTTACGGCTGCCGAACCATCTCTAATTCTTGATATCAAGTAACAGGTTTCACCATTTTCAATAACAGGCAGGATGTCGGTTCCTAATTTTCAATAACAGGCAAGATGCCTGTTCCACAAGAGAATTGATGGTTTGTGGAACAGGCATCTTGCCTGTTCCTAATTTTCAATAACAGGCAGGATGCCTGTTCCACAAGAAGACTTATTATTTGTGGAACAGGCATCCTGCCTGTTCCTAGCTGTTCGGCAACTACAAACTGTTACCTGCTAGGGCTGGGCGAAATTCTTTTTTGCGAAATTGCAAAGTGTTATTTTCACAGTCGATCGCAATTGTATCGCCCTCGACAAACACATTTTCCAGAATCTTGTTGGCCAGCGGGTTTTCCAGCTCCCGCTGGATGGCACGTTTTAAGGGACGAGCGCCGTAAACCGGGTCGTAACCAACATCTGTGATATGGTTTTTCGCCGCATCCGACAGTTCCAAAGTAATTTTTTGCTCGGCCAACAAACGCTCGATCCGCTTCACTTGAATGCTGACTATTTGCCGCAATTCGATCTTGCTCAAAGTGTGGAACAAAATTATCTCGTCCACCCGATTGAGAAATTCGGGCCGGAAGTGCGATCGCAGCGCTGTCATCACCCGTTTTAACATCTGTTCGTACTCTTGGTCTGTCTCCCGTTCTTGAGTCAATAAATTTTCATTTTCACTCTTGTCTGGACTATCGACTCGCTCGGCCGACACCTCAACAGTACCGTCGGCAGCCACTTTATAATCTGTCTTTTGACTTGACAAATCTTTCGTTTCGTGCTTCCGATTAGCAGGTTTTTTGGCGGTTTTTTCCTTCTTAGTAAACACGTCTAAAATGTGGTCGCTGCCGATATTGCTAGTCATCACAATTACGGTATTTCTAAAGTCAACCACTCGACCTTGAGAATCGGTAATTCTGCCGTCATCCAACACTTGCAGCAAAATGTTAAATACGTCCGGGTGCGCTTTTTCCACTTCGTCAAACAGCACTACCGAATAAGGATGTCTCCGCACTGCTTCCGAAAGTTGTCCCCCTTCATCGTAACCGACATATCCGGGGGGAGCTCCTACCAACCGGGAAACGCTGTGTTTCTCCATGTATTCCGACATATCGATGCGGACGATCGCATCATCGCTGTCAAACAAAAACTCCGCCAACGCCCGGGCTAACTCAGTTTTTCCGACGCCTGTCGGGCCCATAAACAAGAAAGAGCCGATCGGTCTCCCGGGGTCTTTCATGCCCGCCCTAGCGCGCCGAATTGCCGCTGCCACGGCTGTTACAGCTTCCTCTTGACCGATGACTTTTTGGTGCAAGTGTTTTTCCAATTGCAGCAATTTTTGGCGTTCGGATTCTAACAACCGATTAACCGGAATGCCCGTCCATTTGGCGACAATTTCCGCAATATCGCCCTCAGTAACTTTTTCGCGCAGCAGGGAAGAACCTTGAGCTTGCTGTTTCAAAAGTTCCGCTTCTTTCGCTTCGCGATCGCGCACCGCAGTTTCCAACTTGCCGTACTTTAACTGTGCGGCTTTATTCAAATCATAAGCCCTTTCTGCTTGTTCGATTTGGACTCGCAGTTGGTCTTCTTCTGCTTTCAATTTATTGATTGCATCCAACAACTGCTTTTCGCCCAACCACTGAGAGGACAATTTTTCCTGCTTAGCTTTTAAAATGTCAATCTCAGATGTGATGCGTTCGACGCGGAAGCCGAGCCCAGGGGCTAGAGCACCTTTTCCTTCGCCTTCGATCGACAATTTTTCCATTTCCAACTGCATCACCCGGCGGTCGATTCCTTCCAATTCCACAGGTTTAGAGGTAATCTCCATTTTCAAGTGGGCGGCCGCTTCGTCTACCAGGTCGATCGCCTTGTCCGGCAAAAATCGATCGGAAATATAGCGAAAAGACAGAGTTGCAGCAGCTACCAGGGCCGAATCAGTAATTTTTACCCCGTGGTGGCGTTCGTAACGGTCTTTCAATCCGCGCAAAATCGAAACAGTATCTTCAACGCTCGGTTCGCCGACAAATACTTGTTGAAATCGGCGTTCCAAGGCAGGATCTTTTTCAATATTCTTGCGGAATTCATCGAGAGTTGTAGCGCCGATGCAGCGCAATTCGCCTCTTGCCAACATGGGTTTTAACAAATTTCCCGCATCCATTCCCGAACCGGAACTGCCACCGCCGCCAGTGCCGACAACAGTGTGCAATTCGTCAATAAATAGGACAATTTGCCCGTCGGAATCGATGACTTCCCGCAGAACAGACCGCAATCGTTCTTCAAATTCGCCCCGGAATTTTGCCCCAGCAATTAAACTGCCCATGTCAAGGCTAAATAGCTGGCGATTTTTCAAAGATTCCGGTACATCGCCGTTGACAATTCGCTGGGCTAAACCTTCGGCGATCGCAGTTTTTCCGACTCCGGGATCGCCAATCAACACCGGATTGTTTTTTTGGCGGCGGGAAAGAACTTGCACCACACGGCGGATTTCCTCGTCGCGGCCGATTACTGGGTCGAGTTTCCCTGCTTTGGCAGCTTCTGTCAAATCGCGGCCGTACTTGTTGAGGGCGTCGGAGTTAGCTTCGCCATCTTGATCTTGGGCTTTAGCGTTGCGGAGGCTGGCTTTCCCCGGTTCGGAATTTTTTTCTTGGGCTTTAGTAGTGGCGCGGACAGATTTGATAGCTTCTTCGAGTTTTGGCCGATCGATCGTACCGGCTGGGGGTTTGCGATCGTAACCGGGGCGGCCCGGTGGCCCGTCGCCTTTTGTCAGCAACCTGCGACCGACTCGTTCGTCTTCTACTAAGCCAATTAATAAATGTTCAACGGCGATAAAATTATCTTGCCAAGTCGCTCTAGTGGCCTCAGCAACATCTAACATCACTTCTAAGCCGCGGCCGAGGTATAGTTGGTCAGCGTTGGCCACTCTGGGCTGTCGTTTGGCAAAAGCATCTAACTGCTGGGCTAAGCGGGGGGCATCGACTCCAGCTTTGCTGAGAATGCTGTTGGCCAGGCCTTGCTGTTCGAGAATGGCGATGGCTAAATGTTCAACCTCTAGCTGCTGATTGGCAAAGCGGCGGGCTACATCCTGGGATTTGACAATGGCTTCCCAGGCTTGATCTGTAAATTTGCTAGGGTCTGTTGGCTGCACGTTGGTTCCTCGCAATCAAGGGGATTCCTGTTGTTATCAGAAAATGGGGTCTAAAACCCCGTCCTTCTAGGACGGCTTTTAGTATTGTATTTTTCCCAGATATTTGTTGCTTTCTCACTGTAATATATTCTACAATAAAAACGACGCTGACAGATTGGACGATGAAAGCAAGATATCAATACAGATTCTACCCCACAGACCAACAGCGATTGAGCTTAGCTCAGTTGTTTGGTTGCGTGAGAGTGGTCTGGAATGATGCCTTAGCTTTGTGCAAATCTGCTGATAAACTACCAAACTACAACCAACTATCTGCACTATTAACCAGTACCAAAAAGACCGAAGCAAGAGTTTGGTTAAACGAGGTTTCGTCTGTTCCTTTGCAGCAGTCTTTGAGGCATCTAGCCACGGCTTACAAGAACTTTTTTGATTCCCATAAGGGCAAGAGAAAAGGGGGTAAAATAGGAGCGCCGTAAGGATTCAGGTCATGTGAAAAGCAGTAAAACCTATACGGTGTAACCATTTGATCGAATAATCATCAAATATCCATTCTTATTAAGAAACCCTGAAAGCTTTTATTTTCGTACCTATTGAGAATCAAGCTGTTGATT
>NZ_JANMZH010000214.1:0-2628 GCF_031383065.1 Microcoleus sp. OTE_8_concoct_300
AAATCAACAGCTTGATTCTCAATAGGTACGAAAATAAAAGCTTTCAGGGTTTCTTAATAAGAATGGATATTTGATGATTATTCGATCAAATGGTTACACCGTATAGGTTTTACTGCTTTTCACATGACCTGAATCCTTACACGACAACAAACAGCCCGCCAGCAACCCGTCAACCAGTCAACAGCAGCTTCAACCTACTAAAAAGTCTACCGAGTGAAGGTGAATCGACCGTCTACCTTTTGACCGTTAATATCAGCAGTAATCTTCATGTGATACTGACCAGCAACTTTTCCAGGCAGCAAAGCTGTATAGTGCTGGTCTTTCTGGCCATAAGTGAAGGTAAGAGCCTTTTGAGTGCGATCGGGCATCTGAATTTGACCTGTTATCTTCGCATTAGGTATTGTCTGGTGGTTGTCGCCTCTTTGCAAATAGAAATCCAGGTGAGTTCGATCGGCTTCTTTTTCGACCACCAACTCTAAATGATAAGGGCCTGATTCTACTACTTGACCCCCTTTTGATGAGTTAGAATGACCGGGAGTTGCAGCTATTTTTGTAGGGGCGGTTGAACTGTTTTGGGCTGCGATTTTTGCTCGATAATCATCTGGTTTGTTAGCGGCATTTGTAGCCGGGACAGTATTGCTATAGGCGGCTAGTAACATCAGTGCTGCACTACCTGCAACGATTAAACCTGTCTTAAGAGATTTCATTTGTTGTTGTCCTTTGTTTATTAGTAATTAACAATGACTGCCCTACAATCAATTTTCACAGCCAAATTCCTATGCGTTCACAGGAAATAAGCGCTTTACTGATTGAAGGTAAAACGACCGTCAACTTTTTCTCCGTTAATATCCGCAGTCACCTTCACAGGATAACTTCCTGCATCTTTGCCGGGAAACACAACAGCGTAATGTTTGCCATCAGGGTCATATTTGAAGGCTATAGTTTGCTGTTTTCCACTCGGTAGCTGCACTTGAGCTGACACTTTTGCGTTGGGGACTGGTTCGTGCTTGTCGCCTTTTTGCAAATAAAAATCCAAGTGAGTTCCGGTAGCTTCTTTTTCAGCGACAAACTCTAAGTGGTAAGCTCCAGATTCAACAACTTGACCCCCTTTAGATGCTTTAGGATGATCTGTTTTATCCGCTGCCGCAGGGGCAGAAGACGCAGGTTGAGAGGCGACAGGAGCGGATGTTGGACTGCTCTTTGGATCACTTGCTTGGTCGCCTTTACTGCAAGCTCCCAAAAACAGCAATCCGACACTGCCTAGAATAACTAAGCTTGACTTGAGCGCTTTCATTCGATTTATTTTTTGGGTACAATGATTAGAATATGACACCCAAAAATGAAATCAGGATGAAATCTTCAGATTTTCATGCAGGTATTCGGAGCGTGACAGCGGAAATTCAATATTTTTATCATTTTTAATCTTTCCCCCCCTTGACTCTATAGCCGACTTGAGGGTTTATGCTATATATAGTTTCCCAAAGAAACTTTTCGATCCTAGATTCTCAGGTGAAAATTAATGATTAAAGCAACTCAGACTAAACGATTCACTCTCGCAGCTTTGACGGCAGTTCTCCTGACAGCAGGTACAGCCGCTGTTGTCTTTGCCGCCGGCCCCTGCACTACTCCTACTCCTGACTGCCCTCAAGCTAATTGCGATAAATAATTCTTATTTTCCCAGTGCGTGTAGATTCCATCGCGGATTTTTCGCACGGGGATAAACAAGAGAATATCAGACAGCAGCAGTAACTCAATTTTGACTTACTGCTGCTTTTTTATTAATTACAATTATTGACAATATAGAATATTTTATCATAAAAAACTGGGTAACTATAACCAGCACAAAAAAGTGAAAGTGGCTACCGCTATAATGATAAGGTTTAAACTTACCTAGAACTGCTATGACAAAATTTGAAACAGCATCCCTAGAACAGCAGCTACTAAAAATTGGAGAACTAGCCAAGCAAACTGGTGTTGCTGTAGGCACCCTGCGATACTATGAAAGCCTAGGGTTACTAGAACCTGCCTTACGCAGCAGTAACGGTTATCGTTACTTCACAGCCGATGCTGCCAGACAAGTGCAATTTATAAAGAAAGCCCAAAGACTCAACTTTTCTCTTCAAGAAATTCAGCAAATTTTGGCCTCTCGCCGTCAAGGAATAACAGCTTGTCCGCTAGTGCAAGACTTATTAAGTCGCAAAATAGATTTCTTTGAGCAGGAAATTCAGCGCATGAGTGCGTTCAAAGCTGAGTTGGAAGCTTATAAAAAACTTTAGACAAATCGAACTTCAGACAATCCCAATAGCGAGCAACTTTGCAGCTTGATTGAGGGAGTTAAGTAGGATTGATCAGTTCGCTATTTCAGCTTTAACTACCTTCCCGTCTTCAATAACTGGCTGAGGTTGTTGAGGTCGTAAGAAATGCCCAAATTGAGCATACAAAGCTGGCAAAACTAACAGAGTCAAAGCAGTAGAAGTAAACAATCCTCCTAAAACTACTACCGACAAAGGTTGCAGAATTTCCTTCCCGGGGCCGCCTTCTAAGACTAAAGGTGCTAAACCCAAAGCTGATGTTAAGGCGGTCATCAGGATGGCGTTCAGCCGTTCCATCGAGCCTTTAACAATAGCT
>NZ_JANMZH010000502.1:0-2343 GCF_031383065.1 Microcoleus sp. OTE_8_concoct_300
GCCTCAATCCACTGTTTCAAAGTAGAATTGACTTCATCAATGAGAATTTCATGCGATTTGTGAGTCGCTCTTTCCACAACTTCAACTTTACCGGCTTTCAGCGAACGACCGGGAACAATCCGATAGGGAATGCCGATTAAATCAGCATCTTTGAATTTCACTCCGGCTCGTTCGGATCGGTCATCGAGTAGGGTTTCAATGCCAGATTGGTTCAGTTCTACATAGAGTTTTTCGGCGACTTCTACTTGTTGGGCGTCGGAAATATTGGGGATGCTAATTATGGCGTGATACGGGGCGATCGCCACTGGCCAAATTATCCCGTCTTTGTCGTAGGATTGTTCTACGGCCGATTGAGCTAGCCGCGACACGCCGACGCCGTAGCAGCCCATCACAAAGGGCATTTCTTCGCCTTGTTCGGTGGTGTAGGTGGCGCCCATTGCTTGGGAGTATTTGGTTCCTAATTGGAAGATGTGCCCCACTTCGATGCCTCTGGCACTTTGCAAGGTTTGTTCGGGGTTGTGTACTGCCCGATCGCCCTTTTTAGCTGTTCTGACACCTACAACCGTTGCTGGTAGCGGAAATTCTTTATCCCAATTAGCCCCGACAACGTGGTAGCCTGATTCGTTAGAACCGGTGACAAAGTTTTTCAGGTCAACTGCGGTGCGATCGACTAAACGCAAAAACTTGGGAGATACCCCCCCTTGCCCCCCCTTGGTAAGGGGGGGGTTGGAGGCGATATAATCATCAGCAAGATCGGGAGCCATATAACCGAGAGGTAAAGATTTAGCAGCCCATTTCCGCTGAGCTTCCGCATCGGGAACAGTCAAAAATAAAACTGTTTTAGCTTGATAATTGCCCGCTAACTTCGTCAACTCATTCAGCAACTTTACCTGATTCACATCTTGGTCGCCGCGAATGCTTACCAATACCAAGACTGTGATGCCATTGTCGTAAACAGCTTGGTAAAGCACATTTTTGACAACTTGCGTCGGAGAACATTTCAAAAATTTGCAAAGTTTATCAATTGTTTCTGTTCCCGGCGTTTCCGGCTTTTCAAACGTTGCAAAGGGCGACGGTTCCACATCAGCCGGCATGGAGACAGCCTTTTCCACATTAGCTGCATACTGACCGTCTTCAGTATAAAGAACTTCATCTTCTCCTGCTTCAGCCAACACCATAAACTCTTGAGAACCAGAACCGCCAATTGCTCCCGAATCAGCCTCTACTGCTCGGAATTGCAAGCCCGATCGGCGCAGCATATTGCTGTAAGCTTGAGCCATATCCTGATAAGTTTTTTTCAGACTTTCTTCGTTTGTATGGAAAGAATAGCCATCTTTCATAATGAATTCGCGACCGCGCATTAACCCAAAACGCGGGCGAATTTCATCGCGAAACTTAGTTTGGATTTGATAAAGATGTAAAGGCAATTGCCGATAGGAACGAATCATATCTTTAGCAATTGTAGTAATTACTTCTTCGTGAGTTGGGCCCAGCCCCAGTTCTCGCTGCTGCCTGTCTGTCATGGCAAACATAATACCTTCAGCTTGAGTGTAGGTGTCCCAGCGGCCGGATTCCCGCCACAAATCAGCCGGTTGCAATTGCGGGAGGAGGCATTCTTGAGCGCCGGTAGCGTCCATTTCTTCGCGCACAATTTGGGAGACTTTTTTGAGAACTCGCCACATCAAAGGGAGATAAGCATAAAGGCCGCTACCGATGCGCCGGATGTATCCCGCACGGAGTAATAGTTTGTGGCTGGGAATTTCTGCTTCTGCGGGGTCTTCGCGCAGGGTGACAAAAAGCATTTGAGAGAGTCGCATAGCTGATTTCCTTAAAATACCGGATGATTGTAATCTCAGATTAACTTCTGATATTATCAGAGGTGAGCCGAATTTGATTAAATCCCTAAATAAAATTTGGGAAATTTTATCAAAAAGCTAGGGCGGTATTTAATAATTGTCATTATTGTACTCTGCAATTTAAGCCGAAATTATTAAATCATGAAAAAGTAAAAATTTTTCTATAACCTAATTTGAGGAGGCAACTCAGGGAGGTATCTAGCAACGTATCCAGCGCGTGAAAATTGAGAGTGTGCTACCAAGTAAAATTTGGCTAGGTTAATGAAGAATTAGCTCAAATAATGGAGCCTTTGATTCAACTAGAAACCCTCCCTGGCACGCACAGGACTGATTATGCAGCTCGATCGCTCGGAATTATTAGATCGTTTTAAGCCTAAAAATCAAACTGAATTCTAACTCGGTAACGCACTATACGATATCTAGGGTGCGCCGAAGATCACTTTACTACTAGACCTCTTGCAAAAGTCATTTTCATAAATTTATTGGA
>NZ_JANMZH010000218.1:0-1421 GCF_031383065.1 Microcoleus sp. OTE_8_concoct_300
CAAAAATAAGGTGTAAAGGTCTATATTGCATTGTGCCGTAGAGGGTTTAGTTATTTTTCTCATTGTCCGATACCTAGAAAGTAGACGACCTATATTTATCAATTCACTGTTTGGTTATTTTGTCAATGCGTAAGTCCTATACTTTTAATAAACTCTGTCTCTCGCTGGTTCAACCAGTTATCAGCCAATGCAAGTATCTTCTCCATTTGGTTGAGCCGCTCGCCATCCGGCAACAGCAAACCATTAGGTCGATTATTTCTATCCCAATCATTAGCTTGAGCAGCTAACCGTTGTTGTAGATCTAGAGTTTCCTGCTTCCTCTGTTCATCGAGCCAGTCCTGTAACATCCCCCAACCTCGCACTAGGAAATCATGAGCTGGTTCTACATAAGGCTCACCTGTCTCCTGTCCCTTCACAAGCAAACGAGCTTTGATCAACTGATCGCTCACCTGTGCCACACGCTTATTTTCTTCCGAATCTGGATACACCAGCTCAGACTCCGGCACCCGTCGCCGTGCAACTCCTCCCCCCTCGATCGCCACCATCCGCAGCATCACCCGTCGCATCGTTGCTTGATATGCCTTGCCCGATTTTTCGCCAAACGTTCTCACAAGGTTGTCATACTCCTGAGTTGCCCGACGAGTCAGCGCTCCTGCCACTCCCCCCAGTTCCTCATAATCCTTGATTCGCAAAGCGCGATCGGTTGCATTATCCTTCGTCCAACGACCGTGCAATTTAATGTAGAGTTCGCTCAAGGCAAACGAGAGCAACGGCAATGCTCCTGGCATCTGCCCCACCTCATCAATCAACATACCCACCAACTCCGGTGGCTCAAAATACAACGCTTGCTTTAGGGCTGGTCCCTCGATCGCCTGTCGCAACTCATCCAAATTCATCGCCCGCACGGGGAATCGCGCATCTTTCCAGTAAGCCGAAAGTGGTGAGGAAAGAAAACGCGGTTCAAAGTCCGATCGCAGCGTTAAGACAATATGCAACTGCTGGGGACATTCAACAATTGCCCCTAAAAGTACCTGCAAAAACGGTAGCCAAGGTTGAGATTCAGCAGCAGGTTCATGAGGTGTCCCGTCACCGCCATGAGTTTCTGATTGACTCTCCTGGCTCATCGTAATCAACTCTTCAAACTGGTCGATTGTTAACAACAACTTGGCATCGGGATGAGTTTCGCTCCACTTTCTAATCACACGGATGAGGTGTTGCCGCGAGTTTTGGAGTCTATTACTCAGAGACTCTAGCTGTTCAAAAATTGCCCGATAAAGCTGCGATAACTGTTCCTTTTCTTGGGGATTGCGACACAAAGCCAAAAGCTGCTTGAAGTAATCCTCAATGACCAAAAGTTTAGCTTCTGGCTTTGCACTGTTCCAAGACTCGGCTAGTTTGACAAACGCTGTATCTGTTGATTC
>NZ_JANMZH010000219.1:0-1687 GCF_031383065.1 Microcoleus sp. OTE_8_concoct_300
TGTCGGCTGCACGTATGACCCCGACATTGACCCGACGGATTGCGATCGCCTGTTAGAGTGTCTTGAGCCGGCACAGCGTGAGATATTCCTGAGAACTGCTGCTGCTGCGTTGAATTTGAAACTGGTGCGCTCGAAGTTGACGGGGCGGGGCGTTAAAGGCTTACTGTGCTATGGCGAGGGGTCTAACGGCAAGGATACGCTGCGAGCTGTGTTGGCCGCTGTATTCGGGCGGGGAATGACTAACAAGTCACTGTCAGATTTCAAGTCCTACGATAGTGGCCGCAAGTTTAATCTGTCGGGTGTTCTAGGGGGTGTCTGCAACTGGGCTTCTGAGAACACTTCAAAAGTAGACCTAGACAACATTCAGAGCCTTAAACAGTTCATTACTGGCGACCCGATTGATATTGAGCCTAAAGGTAAGGACAGCTACGAATACAAGCCTGTTGCCACATTTTTTGCCAACTGCAACAAACTACCCTCCATCACCGGGGGAACGGCTGCAATTGATGACCGCTACGGCATCTTGAGCTTCAAGAAAACCTACAAGCGCGGCGCTGACCCGTCTCAGGGCGAGTTAGAGGCTGACCCGCGTTTTAAGGATGACGAGAACTTTATCCTTGAGCGGATTGCGCCGGCGATGCTTAACAAGATGCTGGAGCGGTTGCCATTGCTACTGACCGAGGGCATTGACTACAAGGCAACCCGTGAGGCGATGCGGGAAGCTCAGGAGGAAAGTCGGCACTTGTGGCAGTTTGCGAGAGATGTAGGCATTGAGGTACAAGCTGGTGGCCGCATCTACATCAAGGATTTATGGGAGCGCCTGCTAGTTTGGTATCAAGACGAGGGGACGTTGGAAATTGAGCAGCATAACGAAAAAAGCAAGATGATCTGGCACGACTTGCCTAACAGGTACGACACGCCCGTAAAAGCCATAAATCAAGTGTTTGCAAGGTTTTCAGAGATTTTTCCAAGACTCCAAAAACTTCGGTACAACGAGCGAGAGGAAATGGAACGGAAAGGGCAATGGTATCTTTCTGGAATTGGTTTTGTGACAAACCTTGAACAAAGTACAAATATTGCTTCTCCAGCTTCTCCAGTAGACGTAGAGCGCGGTACAGCTTCTCCACTTGCTTCGCCATTTAATTCTGGTGAAGCAAGTGGAGAAGCAAGTGGAGAAGCTAGAAACCTTACGCAGAAAGCTGGAGAAGCTGGAGAAGCAATTTATTCACCTTTTGCGGAACTTTGCAATTTACTCTCTCAACTCACTGCTGATGAGAGGCAGAAAATAGCAGATTTACTTACAGGCATTCCCTGCTCAGATCCAATCAAGGCTTTCAGAATTGGAGATAAAGTGGCGGGCAACAAGCCAGAGGACTCTAGCTACAACTGGCATGGTCGCATCGTTGAGATTACTAAGTAGTCAGACAGAATTAATTACACAAATACATAGTATAATGATATTCCAGGCAAAATTATGAGTTAATTACAGTTTCATATGATGTTTATCAGAGAAATAAATCCTCTTTCGTCTAAATTGCTCGACTCGAATTCATCGCCAAAGCCGACATCATCAGGTACGTCAACGAGCACATTGCCTCATATTAGCTTCGCAAGGAGTAAAAAAAGTAGAGTTAATGAATATTTTCAGAATAAGTTATAAGACACTCTATAACTGGTTCAATCGGTG
>NZ_JANMZH010000241.1:0-1497 GCF_031383065.1 Microcoleus sp. OTE_8_concoct_300
TTTAATTCCGATACAACTGCGCCGCGATCGCGCCAAGCTTCCGCATTTTCAGGCTTAATGGCGATCGCTCGATCGTAAGCTGCCATTACTTATTCATACTAACCCAATATAAAATCAACACTCACTACAAACTCGGGAAAAGCCAGCGGCGCAACTTGTTGACCGCGCCAAAACTTCAGCATTAAACTATAACCGTTCGGGCCTGGCTGACGGTAGACTTCCAAACAATTTTCAACTAAATCTACCAGCCAAACTTCTTGAATGAGCGATCGAGCGTAAATGGATACTTTCACAACTCTGTCATAATCAACCGTACTATCTGAAACCTCAACTAACAGCAAAACTTCAGACGGTACAGGATGGGCTGTGGCGTAGTAATCAGCGCGAGGTTCCAGCAATACAACATCCGGTTGAGGTTCAGTGCGTTCAGTCAACTGGATAGGGTCTTGGACACCCAGAGTCGCCAGATATTCTGGAATGAGGCTGAAGCGCCTGGTGAGACGCTTAACAGAACTTGCATGATGAGTACCAATTGCAGCCATTTTAACAATCTCTCCTTCTATAAGTTCTACCCGATCGCCCTCGGAGAGAATACCCGCCTCAGTCATCAAATGATATTCTTTTACTGTAAATAACCGTTTTTGAAGCTGAACAGACATATAACTATTCTCCTTGTTTGCAGCTTATCTAAATTTACCATAAAAAAAACCGCCCCAAACAGAGCGGCCCAAAGAGGAAAAATTTAGATAACAAACCTTAGACAAAAAGCCTTTAAATGCCCGCTATTAAGTCTGGTCAAATACTCCTCAATAACTGTAGCCCTGGTTCATCGCCAACTATTAATACAGTGAAATTGGATCGAAAGCTGCCCTGGAATTTAACTGTCATCAAGTAACCGAAGTAATTTACCATAAAAGAAACCGCCCCAAACAGAGCGGCCCAAAGAGGAAAAATTTAGATAACAAACCCGATCCAAAAAGCATTTAACAACTTGCAGACATATTAGTAGGGCAAGCATTGCTCGCCCCTACTAACACTCTTAAAGCAGAGTAATTGCAGTCGATGCCGGAGCACCGATCGATCCTGGGCCAAAACCTAAATTCACCACGCCACCATTCAAACCAGAAACATTATTAAGTGTCAGAGTGACGCTAGTTTGACCTGGATTAAAGTTCACCGCACCACCAGAAGGCTTCGCACTATACGGCCCGACAATATTGAAATCTACATTATTCACAGGTTGGTTGCCGCCGGGAGCAGCAATCAAAAAGTCGATCGAAGCCGAAACCGCAGTATTGCCGCTGCGGTTAATTGTGAAATTTCCAGCACCGCTATCAGCCACAGGACCCGGAGACGAACCGTAAGAAAAGAAAGTAGGAGGCACAGCAGTAGTATCAACAATCGACAGAACCGCTGCTGAAGGACTCGCCAAACTACCGCCACTCAAGAACAAATTCACCGTCTCAGTAGGCTCTGTGAGGCTATCAAATAAAGTTT
>NZ_JANMZH010000255.1:0-1497 GCF_031383065.1 Microcoleus sp. OTE_8_concoct_300
CAAAGTAGCAGCTTTCCCTTGAACATCGCCAATCTTTTCCGTAAGTTGGAGAGATTGTTCATAAAATGCGATCGCCTTTGCTACTTCCCCTTGATTGGCATAAATTCCTGCTAGTCCGTGCAAAGTAACAGCTTTCCCTTCAACATTGCCAATCTGTTCCTTAAGTTCGAGACATTCTTCATAAAGTGTGATCGCCTTTGCTACTCCCTTTGCTTGGCATAAATTCCTGCTAGATTATGCAAAGTAGCAACTTTCCCTTGAATATTGCCAATCTTTTCGTCAAGTTCCAAAGATTGTCCATAAAGTGCGATCGCCTTGGCTAATTCCCCTTGATCCGCATAAATTATTGCTAGTTGGTGCAAAGTAGCAGCTTTCCCTTGAACATTGCCAATATTTTCCTCAAGTTCGAGAGATTGTTCATAAAATGCTATCGCCTTGGCTACTTTTCCTTGATTGGCATAAATTATTGCTAGTTGGTGCAAAGTAGCAGCTTTCCCTTGAACATCGCCAATCTTTTCGTCAAGTTCCAAAGATTTTTCATAAAGTGCGATGGCCTTGGCTACTTCCCCTTGATCCGCATAAATTATTGCTAGATTGTGCAAAGTAGCAGCTTTCCCTTGAACATTGCCAATCTTTTCCTGAAGTTGGAGAGATTCTTCATAAAATGCTATCGCCTTGGCTACTTCCCCTTGATTCGCATAAATTATTGCTAGACAGTGCAAAGTAGCAGCTTTCCCTTGAACATCGCCAATCTTTTCCTTAAGTGTGAGAGATTGTTCATAAAATGCGATCGCCTTGGCTACTTCCCCTTGATTCGCATAAATTATTCCTAGTTGGTGCAAAGTAGCAGCTTTCCCTTGAACATTGCCCATCTTTTCCTGAAGTTCGAGAGATTGTTCATAAAATGCCATCGCCTTGGCTACTTCCCCTTGATTCGCATAAATTATTCCTAGTTGGTGCAAAGTAGCAGCTTTCCCTTGAACATCGCCAATCTTTTCGTCAAGTTCCAAAGATTGTTCATAAAATGCTATCGCCTTGGCTACTTCCCCTTGATTGGCATAAATTATTGCTAGATTGTGAAGAATATTTGCTTTTTCTATTTCGTCGGTCGGCGGACACTCATCTAGTGCTTGTTGGTAATACTTTCTTGCTGCATCAGTTTCACCCAATTGGGCTTGAGAAAAAGCCAAACTGTGGAAAATGCGATAATTTGGAAAAACTGCTAAAGTCTCCTCACAAGTTTTCACAGCTTCCCGAAATCGACTTTGATCATTCCACCCATGTGTCAAAACCTCTGCAATTTCTACCGAAATCTTTTCCACCTTTCCCAGCATCGCCAACCGATGAATTTCTAACCGCTGTTCCTCGGTAGAAGATTCCGCTTCCTCCCACCAGAGACGATACAAAACCTCAGCCGCTTGTCGATGCAAACCTTCGCTATCCTCCGGCAAATTCAGCGACAAAATCCGGGGCACTCGCAGCGATGAATCTGGACTA
>NZ_JANMZH010000279.1:0-1340 GCF_031383065.1 Microcoleus sp. OTE_8_concoct_300
AAAATAGCATTTCAGTTGATTATTCATAATTTATCACTCTGAAATTATACATTGCTCGGCCAATTTTAGCAATTTTCTCCTATCATTCAACACTTCTGGTTCAGAGACTTTAAGAGCGGAGAATATAACGAAAGAAAGAACTAATTTAACGGGCGACAGATTGAGTAAATTATTAATCTTGCTATCATTAGCATACTTGAAGAGCATAATCCAAGGGATAGATATCAAGTCAAAGAAAGTTCAAGAATATCTAGGTATAAAAACAGAAAGTCACAGAAAATATGCTAGACATAGCACTTTTTATATTGGACTATGGGGTGAATCATGGGTCGATTTAATGTCTAGTAATTGGCAGGTTGTTGTTGAATTAATGTCTTGGTCTCCACAAAAACTACCTAATTATCAACAAGGCTTGAGAGCTATGAGACTTATTCTATCAGCGTTATAGGCGACTTGTCGCCCCGACAGGTCATAGCTAGAGGAGCTAAAACTGTATAGTCATATTCGTATTTACCAGATACAATCAACCTGCGAGCCAAAGAAACCGTCGCTAAAAAAGTGACTAAACGGTATAGGGTTTCAATGATTTGTTGCCTGGAAAAAGACATATTTTGCTCGGAAGAAAAATATTACTAGATTGGGTAAATCGAGAAGTTACTAGATTGGGTAAATCGAGATTAGATTCTTCAGTATTGGTTGGTAACAGTTTGACTCTTAATTTTGTATTAGTTGCATCAGTTGATATAGCAATCCTAAATCATTTGTGAATTTCTTACTCCCTCCTTTTGCTAAGAAGAGGGTTGGGATGCCGGAAAAAGTTTACGACTCCTGCAAAGATTGCTACAGATTTTTAGCTGCTTGCGACTGCTACCAATCAAGAAATGGCAAGTTGTCGGCTCGGGATTAAAGTTGAAAGCCCAAAAATCCACTGTTTAACGAACTCAGCTAATATAGCATACCTGCTGAGCGACATCAGAATTCTCCTCACAGACCACCATCAGCAAGCCCGCAGGTGAAAGAAAGTCGATCGCGATCGTTGTGGGTTGATGTTTGTCTACAAGACGGCTTGCGCCAGAGAGCAATAGCGCCAGCAAAGGCTGAAAGCTAGTTCTCATCCTAGTTCTGTGGTTGAAGCCGTATAAATTAATACACCAAATAAATAAGAAAAAAGATGCCTGCAAGCCGGAAACAAAAGTTAACAAAACTTTTTAGCTAAAAAGTTTTTTTAGGCGCAAATTCAAGTATTCTATCTTTTGAAGCGAACAACCAGTCAAATCTAACTATTTTTCCAGAAAACGGCTGATTTAATCCAAATCCCGGGTAATTAAAGCGAGTCGGAA
>NZ_JANMZH010000355.1:0-1284 GCF_031383065.1 Microcoleus sp. OTE_8_concoct_300
GGATGTCAGCCGCGGGAGTTGCCGGTGAGAGTTTTGCAAGAAGCTTTGCTGCAAGATTCCCAGGCGAGTGCAGCGGTTATTCCTTTATTTAATTTGACACGGGGGCGATCGGATTGGCTCGACTGGCAGCGCTATTATCTCGATCGACCTCAAGCATATCCCGCCAGCGGCGAATGTCCGGAGTCAGTAGAGAAACAAAGCAGTCAAACAGCAAATACCCACAGCCAATTTTCCGGCATTTTCCGCCGCCTCGGCGAACAAGACTGGACACTAACGCTGACAAGTCCCGCATCCTTAGCCAGTCAAACTTGGCAACTCGTGACTTTGGACTCGGAAACCGACAGATTTTTACAGAGTTGTGAAACCGAACAGCCTCTGACAGTATGGGGCAGGCTGAATTTTGCCGGTGCTTGGCTGCTGTCGGTATCAGTAGAATTGAAGAGTTGACACTCAAGCGGGCCCAAGCCACGCTCGATTGCAAGGTTGCACTGATATAGCTTTAAACTGTCTATCCTTTGGGATAATACCCAGAGAGTAGGGGTATAGGCAAACACCCCTAACTCATCACAAAAGTGGAAGCTAAATTTTTCGCAGGTCACAGAAAAGCATAGAAATCACACGTCCGCCCTTCATCTTGGTCCAATAACAAATGGAGAGCCAACTGGTCCAATAACAAATGGAGAGCCACCAGATATTTGGGACAAAGCTTCTTCCGAGAGTTCAACCAACTCACTCGGCAGGTCTTGTATAGTGAGGCGGTTAACAGGTTGTGTCGCTTGAGGCATCAAGTTTTTGTTGTCCATAAGAGTTTTTTACCTTGTGAGTTTGGTTTGGTTAAAGAGAAAGTAGGCTAGGCGTTACCTAATCCCTTATTACTTGATTTTTATCATTACTCATTTAGTTTGCGACGTCAAATAACTAGAAAAGTTTTTGGACACAGAACTCTCCATCTCCTAACCCTGGGTTTAAAAGTGCTATGGCTAGGCAGGACAGACATTCTACCTATCCTCCCAATACTTAGACCTAAAACCCGTTTAATTAAACCAAGTCTTGACCCTCATTTAAACAGCCCGCCTAGGGCACAGATCCCCAACAATCACCAGAATCACTTCTCTTCCCTGTGCCCCACGGTACACCTAATTAACAGGGTAAACGCATCTTAACTGGAACCCAAAATATGCTACAGTTAAATCCGACTAAATTTCAATGTAGTTTGTTGTAGTTTATGGGTGCTATCAATGGCAAGAGGTTTTAGTAAAGCTGTAACTTCCCAACAAAAACAAA
>NZ_JANMZH010000357.1:0-7292 GCF_031383065.1 Microcoleus sp. OTE_8_concoct_300
TTTGTTTTTGTTGGGAAGTTACAGCTTTACTAAAACCTCTTGCCATTGATAGCACCCATAAACTACAACAAACTACATTGAAATTTAGTCGGATTTAACTGTAGCATATTTTGGGTTCCAGTTAAGATGCGTTTACCCTGATGCTACTTACGGACTGATTCTGTCTGGAGAAACCGTAGGAGACATTGAGACTGGCTATCAATTTGGACAACTTGCTCTCTTGTTACTCGATAAGTTTAATGCTAAAGAACTCAAAGCCAGAACCATATTTATTGTTAATTACTTTGTCAAACATTGGAAAGAGCATCTTAGGGAAACTTTAAACCCTTTGCGGGATGCTTACTCGATCGGCATGGAAACGGGAGATTTAGAATATGCAGCTTATTCGGCCTGCGTATACTCCTACCATTCCTATGTATTGGGTAAGGAATTGGCAACAGTCGAGCGAGAGATGGCAATGTACAGTAATACCCTCAGCCAACTGAAGCAAGAAACATCATATTACTATAACCAACTCAATCGACAGGTTGTATTGAACTTGATGGGACAGGCTGAAGATAAATGCCGTTTAATCGGTGAAAGCTATGACGAAACAAAAATGTTACCCCTGCATCTAGAGGCGAACGCTCAAAATCTTTGTCGATCGCTCTATTTTTACAAGCTATTTCTCTGCTATATTTTTCAAGACTATCAGCAAGCTATAGAAAATGCTAAATCAGCCGAAAAATATAGCTATAGCGCTGTAGGTACTATTCCTCTCTACCATTTCTACAATTCTTTAGTTTATCTGGCTATCTATTCTGACGCACCAAAATCCGAGCAAAAACTCATCCTCCAGAAGGTGAAAGCCAACCAGAAAAAAATCCAAAAATGGGCGCAGTTTGCTCCGATGACTCACCTCCATAAATTCTATCTAGTAGAGGCAGAGCGATATCGAGTTTTGGGTGAAAATGGTAGGGCGATCGACTACTACGATCGCGCCATTGCCTTAGCCAAAGAACATGACTACATCAACGAAGAGGCTTTGGCTAATGAACTGGCTGCCAAATTCTACCTCGCGTGGGGAAAAGAGCAAGTTGCCCAAGCCTATATGACAAATGCTTACTACTGCTATTTACGTTGGGGTGCAACAGCTAAAGTGACTGACTTAAAACGACAGTATCCAGAACTTTTAAAGTGTTTTACAACAGCCAATATGTCCATAAATTCGCGCAACACCCTACCTAATACTTCGGGCAATACTTCAGGCGAAACCCTGGATTTGGCAGCATTGATGAAAGCATCTGGGGCAATTGCCAGTGAAATTGAGCTGGATAAACTCCTCACGACTTTGATGAAAATCCTGCTGGAAAGCTGCGGGGCAGAAACTGGCTATCTAATTTTAGAGTCTCAAGGGCAACTGCGAGTAGAAGCGTCAGGTAAGGCTAACTCAAATCAGGTGACGGTGTTGCAATCGACTCCTATAGAAACCTGCCTGCCTTTGTCGATTATTCACTATGTTGCCAGGACTCAGGAAGGACTGATTGAAACCAATGTTGCCCGTGAAGGCAGATTTACCCAAGATGCTTATATCAAAACACAGCAGCCCAAGTCTATCCTTTGCGCCCCTCTGCTCAATCAAGGGCAATTAATTGGCATTGTTTACTTGGAAAATAATTTAGCAGATGGCGTTTTTACACGCGATCGCCTGCAAGTGATTCAATTACTTTCAACTCAGGCGGCGATCGCGCTTACCAACGCCAGACTCTACACCCAAGTACAATCGACGCAAAATCGCCTGAATAAAATCCTTAATGCCATTCCTTTTGGCATATCCGTTCACGACGCCAAAGGACAACTGGTTTACGCCAATCCAGTTTCACAGCAGTTACTGAATATTCAAGATTTACCCAAAGCCGAAATCGAGCAACTCTCAAAAACCTATCACGTTTATCGGGCAGGCACAGGCCAGATGTATCCAGTGGAACAGCTACCCTTGGTGCGATCGCTTCGCGGTGAAAAAACATGGGCGGATGATTTGGAACTGCACTACAGTGAGCGAATCGTTCCCTTAGAAGTCACTAGCACGCCAATTTTTGATGAGACGGGTAGTGTAGAGTATGCGATCGCAGCTTTTCAAGATATTAGCTCACGCCAGCAAGCACAGATTGCAGTCATTGAAAATGTCCGTTTAGAACAGGAAATTCGCGATCGCCAAAAAATAGAAGAGGCTCTGCAGCAGAGCGAGGCACGCTACCTTGGTATTCTGGAAGACCAGACAGAACTGATTGCCCGGTATCTGCCAGATGGTACCGTTACCTTTGTCAATGAAGGCTACTGTCGATTTTTTGGACTGACAAGGGAACAACTCATCGGGCATCACTACGCACCTGTCGTGTTTGAAGAAGACCGCGAATATGTAACCATACTCGTCAATTCCCTTAGCAAAGAAAATCCCGTTGTCACAATTGAAAATCGGGTGATTGTTAGCTCCCAAGTGCGTTGGACGCAGTGGGTTAACCGAGGGATATTTGATGATTCCGGTTGCATTGTTGAATTCCAGGCGGTAGGACGAGATATCAGCGATCGCAAAAAAGCCGAAGCAGAACTCGAACGGGCAAAAGAAGCAGCCATTGCCGCCAACCTCGCCAAAAGCACTTTCCTTGCCAACATGAGCCACGAATTGCGAACTCCCCTCAACGCCATTCTCGGCTTTTCTCAACTGATGAACCAGGATACAAATTTGTTAGATGAACAAAAAGAGAACCTTAACATCATTGAGCGCAGTGGAGAGCATTTATTATCTCTAATTAATCAGGTGCTTGACCTTTCCAAAGTTGAAGCGGGACGCATGACGCTATCTGAAAATAATTTAGATATTAATCAATTATTAGCTGAAATTGAGGCTATGTTTGCTTTGAAAGCAAAGGATAAAAGCTTACAATTACGATTTGAATGTACTGCCGATGTTCCCAAAAACATCTACGCTGATGAAGTTAAGTTGCGGCAAGTGCTGATTAATTTGATAAGTAATGCCGTTAAGTTTACTTCTTCGGGAAGCGTGTCTGTAGAAGTAAAAAGTAAACAGGCAAAAGCCCAAACTGAAGCCGGAACACAAATAACCAACAACCAACAACCAACAACCATTACCTTTGAAGTAAAAGATACGGGAGTTGGCATTGCGGCAGAGGAACTGGAGAATCTATTCAAACCCTTCGTGCAAACAGCATCCGGTCAAAAAGTGCAGCAAGGAACCGGATTAGGACTGACCATTAGCCGTCAATTTGTCCGCTTGATGGGAGGTGAAATAACAGTCATTAGTGGCGGTAAAGCTTTCACCCCTGGAAGGCCTCTCAAGGAATTTTTAGAAGACACAACGGGCACAACATTTAAATTTGACATTCCTGTGAGCCTCCCTGATGGAAGTGCACTTCAAAAGCAACCCTACAATCGTCGCGTCGTTGCCTTAGCGCCTAACCAACCCCAATATCGCATTTTAGTGGTGGACGATCGAGATTACAATCGGCAACTGTTAGTTAAACTCCTCAAACCTGTTGGCTTTGAAGTGCAAGAAGCGAGTAACGGTATTGAAGCGCTTGAAATTTGGGATTCATACTCACCCCATCTGATCTGGATGGACATGAGAATGCCAGTTATGGATGGGTATGAAGCCACGAAACGCATTAAAGGCACCCTTAAAGGTCAAGCTACTGCTGTTATTGCTATTACTGCTAGCGTGTGGGAAGAAGAAAAGGCAGTTATTTTATCGGCTGGTTGTGATGATTTTGTGCGAAAACCGTTCCAAACAGAAGCCATCTTTGACATCATGGCTAAACATTTGGGAGTCGGTTATATTTATCAGGAGCAAGAGCTACCGTCTTTCCCTTCTCATGTGACTGGAGAACCGTTAAATTTCACTGATTTATTAGCAGCGATGTCAAAAGAATGGATAGTAGAATTATATGAAGCAGCTATTACCGCTGATTCGGAATTAGTTTTTCAACTCCTAGAGGAGATTCCTGAATCTCACGCTTTCGAGCTTCACACTCTCAGAAATTGGGTGACGAATTTTCAGTTTGAGAAAATTCTCGATTTAACTGAACCATTAAGTTGGTGAATATTGATATTTTTTTTAGGAATTACACAGAGGTGGTCAGAAACCTGTTTTTTTTACGATAATACTTGGTTACAGCCCCTAGATTCGCTAAAAAACCCGGTTTCTAGGCGTCGGATTGCGTAAGTCCTGTTTATCTGAGATGTTGCACGATTCTCAATAACAGGCTTTCCGGCCTGTTCCACAATAAACATTATTTCCTGTGGGGTGGGCCCTTCTAGCCTGCCCTTGAAAGCCTTATTGAGAATGGTGCAATATCTCAGGTTTATCCTATTTGATAACACGCCGTTGGTTCAGTTGCATCATTGACTTTAATGCTGACTGTTTTAAGTCTGTAAGATCGCGGATGGTAATTGAGCAACCGTCTCCCAATCTCACAGCAGTGAAATAATAGCATTTGCCAAGGTAATCACTTTCTAGATGAACCTCTCCTTCAAGCGATTCTCCAGTCTCAACAACTTCTACTAATAAATCAAACAATCCGGGACTCAATTGATTAAGCAGTTTTTTCAGAACGGGTTCGCCCGCGAGTTCTGTTCGTTTTTTCCCTAAGAGTCTGGCAAAGACAGGGTTAACTACCAAGCAGCGAAAATCTTCAATTTCTCCCGCGATATCTCCCCTCACCGCCTGCACCGCGGCTATTCCATCCAGAGATGAGTTTAGCAAATTTGCCAGCAAGGCGCGAGATTGGTAGGCAATTTCTGCGGTTTGCTGGTGTCGCTCGATTGCTTCTTTAAGCTGGCGTTTTTGGTGCTGGATAGTGACCTGAGTTTCGAGGCGCACTAGCACTTCTTGCGGCTCAAAAGGTTTACAAATGTAGTCAACTCCCCCTACCTTAAAAGCTTTAACTTTATCAAATACTTGGTCAAGTGCGCTTAAAAAAATAATCGGAATTTCTGAGGTGTTTTCATCTGATTTGAGAGTTTCGCAGACTTCATAGCCGTCCATGTCTGGCATTTTAATATCCAGCAACAGAGCATCGGGGAGATGATTGCGAACACTCCTCAAGGCCATCGTACCATTGGTGACGCAGCGAACTTTATACCCCTCCTTAGTGAGAATTTTTGCTAGAAAACGCAGATTTTCTAGGAGGTCATCAACAATTAAAATGTTGCCTTTGGGAGTTCTTAATTCATTGATGTCACTTTCTCCTACCGAAGCCATCATCATAGGTTTGCCTTCGACTTTTGCCTCGGCTATCGCAGTTGTGGTGCTTTGCTTCTCTAGCAGAGAGCGGAAGTTATTTTTAGTAACTTTTTCCCCTATTACGTCTGAAATGCGCTGCCACAGGATGGAAGATGAATCTTTGATATGTCCTACGCTGAGGTACAAGCTCTCAGCAAGAGCACTATAAGTTGCGTTTTTCCAAGCAGCTTTTAAGATTTCTTTTTCAAGCAAAGTTAACGTTTTATTGGTCTTGGATTCTAAGGCTGATTCGATAAATTCTAGGGCTTCTTCAAAAGTCATATGCAAATCCATCTCATCGGGTAAGGTTTTTAAGTTTTGCACCCTAATTTTGAGTTATGCACCGTAGTTTTGATTGTAGGCAATACCGCCTTGGCGGTTGCTATACAAATAATATTAAGTGTATTAAATATACTATACAAGCTACTTTACTAGGGTGTGACCACGGGGTCGGTAGTGACTGCTTGGTGAATTGGTGGTGGATGGCAGCAGACCGATCGCCATTTTAGCTGTAAGCTTCTCACTGTAAAGGTTGTGTGCATACTATACTTTGTGAGTTGGCACAAATTTATTAGAGATCCGACTTATCCGACCTTATGATCCGACTTTTCCGACTTGCTTTATGCCGATCGTTCAAACATACTATTGAATAGCATCTACCAAAAGACAGAGAACTGTACCAGTCATGCTGTTGCTCTGCTCTATCTCAAGATAGATAGTAGCATCCTTCAGGTTGTCTATCTGAATCTAGACGCTGCCGCTAGCAGTGGTCTTATACCAATTTAATGGGTAGTTGCACATATCTCGATCCCCCTAAATCCCCCTTAATAAGGGGGACTTTGAGAAGAATCTTTTCCCCCCCTCCGGCGGGGGGTTAGGGGGGATCAGATTCTACGGGGCCTGATAAAAAATTGGTATTACCTAGTCAGCAGTTCTTGGAGAGAACTATCTTAACCAGCCAATCAATCGGTTTGCTCAATGAGCTGACCTCGATCTAATTTTTCAAGCTGAGTTCCTGGCAGCAAAGCATACAAACTGCCAAAATAGCAGCTAAATTTCTGTGGAATTTTATAGCCTTTTGAAGGATACATTGTTTCATTTATGGTTCCTTTATGAAGCAGTTCATACCGAGACTACCTGTTTCGTTGCTGTCTCAAGTGGATGAACGGCAACTCAACTGAAGCGGAAGACCTGCTGAGTCAGGCGATGCTCAAAGCCTGGGAAAAGGCGCAAAAGTACGCGGGAAAAATCGAGAATTTCAAATGTGGGCTAACGACGCTGACTCGTAATTTCTGGATCGATATAACACGCCGCCGAGGTGCGAATCAAGTGGAGGATATAGAAGTGTACGCGGATCGAAACGAGCTAGGACTGGTTTCTGTTGACGAGACGCCAGCAAGCGCCTTGGATTGTGACGAGAAAAAGATGGTCATTCGTGCTGCTATTGATGATTTACCGACCAGACTGCGCGAGACTTTTATCCTGCATTTTTATGAAGAACTGTCTCATCAAGAGATAAGCGAAAAGCAAAATATTTCCTACCAGAATGTTTGCAAGCGCATCTCCCAGGCGCGGGCAATTCTGGTAAAGGAGTTGCGGGGATATTTTATCGGGGAGGATGGGACAAAAACGGAATTGGCGGTGACATCGGCGGTAACGGAGCCGACAATTGAGGAAATGCCTGAGGGGAATGGGGGAGTTGAAGCGATTGTGGGGGAGTCGGTGACGTTATCTGTTGCGATCGCCCAAGTGGAGAGTGTTGTGGGTGAGGAATCGCCTTTTGTAGTGGTATCTGAGCAGCAGTCTGAGTCGGATTCTGTTGCGGCGACTTCTGAGGAGAGGTTATAGGAATTTAATTTTATCGGGAAACAGATATAGGACTTACGCATTGACAGAATAACAAAATAGTGCATTGATAAAGATGGGTCGTTTACTTTCTAGGTATCGGACAATCAGAGAAATTACTAAACCATCGACAGCACAATGCAATCTAGACCTCTACACCTTATTTTTG
>NZ_JANMZH010000421.1:0-15837 GCF_031383065.1 Microcoleus sp. OTE_8_concoct_300
GATGAAGGTTTACGACTTTTGGCGGGAGGGCATCTCGCTAACGCTTCCAGACGACGTGTAAGACCATCTAAAGGCACTGCTTTTAGAGGCAACGTTGGATGAAGGAAGAATCTCGGCCGTTTTACGGCGGGGAGTTGTCAATTAACCGGATTTTTAATTAGCAATTAGCAATTAGCAATTACCCAATTAAAAAATATGCTGACTTCTACTAATTTTAGCGGCTTGTTAAATGAGCGGTTTTTCCAAAATTTATTGCCTGTTCCGGCGAGTAATGTTCTGAAGCTGGGACAGATGACTCCAGATTTTGAATTGCCCGATATTAATAATGGCAAATTGGTGCGGCTGTCTAATTATCGGGGCGATAAGCCGGTAGTTCTGGCTTTTACGCGGATTTTTACTGAAAAGCGATATTGCCCTTTCTGTTTTCCTCACATTAAAGCTTTGAATGAAAACTGGGAAAAATTTGCCGATCGCAATATAGAATTATTGATGGTTGCCAGTACCGACGATCGCCAAAGCCAAATTGTGGTTAGAGATTTAGGCTTGAAAATGCCTCTGCTGTCCGATCCAGGCGTAAAAGTGTTTCGGGCTTATCAAGTCGGTCAGGCTTTAGGTGCTCCTTTGCCCGCTCAGTTTGTTTTGGATGCAGAGGGAAAACTCGTCTTCAAACATTTGTTTTCTTTCATAGACCACAATGCTAGTGTGGACACTTTGCTGCAATATGTCGATCGGTAAGGACACCGCTACAGTCATTAGTCATTAGTCATTAATCATTAGTCATTAGTCATTAGTCATTAGTCATTAGTCAACAGTCAACAGTCAACAGTCAACAGTCAACAATGATAAGGAGTGCAACCGGAATCGATATGACACGGGCTGCTACAGCTCTTTAGTCATAAATACTTATTGTGCCAATTTCGATGGCGGAATGTTGCCATGTCCGATCGACATTAATCTAGGCTATAGCTTGAATGTAGCTAGTACAAGTTTAAGCCGATGTCGTCTCCCAAAGCTCGATCGAGCAAAATTGAATTGAGCGTCTTAGCCTCGCATCCTGAGTTGTTGACAGGTTTAGAAGCGTGGCTGCGACTGGGTTTGCTTTCGCCCGCCGAGGTTGAGCAATTGTGCCGACAGTATTTAGTCTGCCCACTCAGAGAGCCCGCTGTAGACATTTCTGAAATTGACGACCCGCGAGCTCCTAGGAACGAGCCAAAAGTACCTGCCCTCTCAACGCCTCAAGCATTACCTAGCAGCAGAGAAAGCGTTGCTACGCCCACAAAAACTACTCAAACCCCTAATTTTATAGCTCAAATTTTGCACTCGCTAATGGCAGAAATTAGCGTGGTGTGGCTGTTGTTTTTAGGAGTGTTCATGGTAGTTGTCTCCTCAGGAGTCTTAGCTGCCAGTCAGTGGGAAAGATTTCCGGCCGCCGGACAATATGGAGTATTATTAGCTTATACTTTAACTTTTTGGGCGATTAGCACTTGGGCAAACAGACAGCAGAATTTGCACTTGACTGCTCAAACTTTGCAAGAAGTGACGCTGTTGCTAGTGCCGATCAATTTTTGGGCAATGGATACTTTTGGATTGTGGCGGTATCCTTGGGACTGGGCGGTAGCCATCGCCGCGGCACTTATTTTGACTTGGATAACTGCCCGGATTATAAAATATCAATATCAAAGCTTTTCAGGAAAAAACATCACTCGCTCGATCGCCCTAAATCACTTGGGATTGAGTTATTTGCACTGGGGGTGGGGAAGTGCCGGCTTTTCCCTGGCTGCGGTTTATTTGGGTACAGTGGGAACTGCTGCTGCTACAGTTTATCAAGTTCAGCAACAACGATTGCCATCTATCACACGCGCGGGAAATAGTGAAACATTCGCCGCTGCTTCCAGTTCGAGCAGAGATTTTCTGACTTACAAAAAAGCGGCTTTAGTAGCTTATTCCTTAGGAATTTTACTGGGTCGGGCGATATTTGTCAAGGATGTAAATATCGCTGAAATGGGTTTAGCTTTGGGAATTTGCGGCGTGCTTTTAGCATGGCCCGATTGGCAGCACCCCCTCGCATCTGAGACTATTAAAAACAATATATCCGACCAGCCAAATCCCAGCAACTTTTTTAACTGGCAATTAGCGGGAATGGGTTTGGTGGGTTTGGGATACCTGGTTTGTTTTCGCGACATTCCGCTACAGGCGATCGCAGTTAGCGGATTGGCTGTTTGGTTTTTTTATAACCGTTTAGTGCGATTTTGGCAAGAGTTTGATTTGCTAATGCTTGAGGCGGTGGGACTTCAGAGTATTTGGCTGTTTTGGCGAGTGCTTCCTTTAGGGATTAAAACACAATTTGTTGCATTTTTAACTCAGCTTACAAACTCTCAGAACACTCCTTGGGCTTTTTGGGGTGTTCTGCTGTTGCCTTATTTAATTTTAATGGTAAGTGTGGCGCAGTGGCTCTACCGCAAGCGAAAGTTTCAACTTGCCGGTTTTGGCGAAAACCTTGCTCTCGGTTTGGGGATTGTTTTAACTGTTATTAGTTTAGTCAATCCGTTTTGGCGATCGCTCAATTTATTCCTCTCTACTTTAACTTTAGGTTGGATCACTTGGAAATACGTAAGTGCCGAGAATTCCCGGCGACTTTATAGGCAGGCTTCTGCTGTTGAACAACAGGGAAATCCCGCAATTTTGGTTCCCCTAACTCACATTATTGGTTTATGCGCGATCGCTTCGGCCATTGACTTATTTTTTCCCAACCAGCCACCCAATATTTGGTCAGCAATATTATTAATATTCATGGCGAGTGAATGGGTATTTTTTGTCTGGATGAAAGCGGCGAATTACCGAGAAAATTCTGCCTTTTTCCGCTGGCATCCTGCATGGTTTCAAAGTTCCTGGTATCTGGGCTTAGTATTAGCAGGATTCAGCTTTATATTGTTGCAAAATTATTTAATTGCGGGTACTGCCACTTATCGCCCTCAGTGGAGTTTGCTCTGGCTGGCGACTCCTTTGGCTTTGACTGCTGTTGCTAAATATACTGAGGCTCCTCACAAACAAGTTGCCAGTACCTTTAGTGCGATCGCCTTAATATTCGCACAATTTCTAATTTTTACTTTTCCGGGATATCGGTTAATTGGTTTTGGCTTGGCAGCCGTATTAATGTGGGTCAATACTTACTATTTAGTAGAGCTACCAGCGGCTGTGATTGGAGTGGGGTTTGGCTTGAGTTTCGTAGCTGCGGCGATCGATCGATTAGGTTTTGTGTCGGGTTGGGATTGGGCAATTGCCGGGGCGATCGCTGTTTTGTCTCTGTGGTTGCTTCGCAGCATGATAGTTCGTTTTTCCAGCCGTTTGCCTGAGTCTTCTCAATTAGCTGAAATTTACGATCGAGCTTTAGATGCTTGGGCCATCTTACTGGCAGGCTTGCTGTTAACAACAATTACTTTTTATTCCTTTGACTTCTACGCAGGCAGTACCTTGAGTTCCCCGGCTTCTGCTGAAGTTTTCGCTGCTATTTTGGTAATCATGGCAGCGATTATTTTCCGAAGTTTACGCCAACTTTCCCCTCTGGCAATTTATGCCTTGGCTTGGAGTTTGGAGTTGTTGACAGCAGTCAGTTTGAGTTTGGTCGATCGCACTACGATTAATTTGGCAGTTGCTAATATCGCTCTCGGATTGTTTACTCAATTGTTGGGGGATTGGTGGCGGCGCCGCCACCGCGCTCAAACAAATTTACCTAGCATTCATTTTATACCTTTGGTTTACGGGGTATTGGGTTTAACTTTCCGATCGCACACTTTTGCGAATTGGACGGGTTTAACTGTGTTGGGTGCGTCTTTAATTGCGATCGGCATTGGTAGGCGGGAGCAAGAATTCAAACCTTTGGTTTATTTGGGATTAATTGGCGTGTCCGTTGCTGCTTACGAATCGCTACTCTATCAACTTTTTCAAGCACCAGGAGGAGCTTTTGGCGACGGCTTAATTGTCCTGGCCACTCTCGGCACAACTTTAACATATATCTATCGCATTTTATCTCCTTGGCTCAGCAATTATTTACATTTAACTAATCCAGAGTTAAAAATATTTGCTCACCTGCACTGGGTTTTGAGCAGTTGGCTGCTGATTTGGGCTTCTGCCAATGATATTAAATCCGGCTTAAGTTTAGGATTAGTCACTGGTGCTTTATTAGTTCAATACGCTTTCTTGCAAGGGCGAAATAATCTCGATCGCCAATGGGCAGAAATTTGGATTTACTTGGGTTGGCTAGAAGCCTTTGGCCTCCGGCTTTACTGGATCAATACACCTTTAGTTAAGTATATTTCCGGGCCGCTGGAGCCTTGGAAAGTTGCCCTCACTTCTCTATTTGCCTATTTCATTTACATTTTGCCTTGGGACAATTGGGGCTGGTCAAAAAAACCTTGGCAGGTAATTGCTTCGCTGATTCCAATAGTTGCTATTTTGGAAAGTCCGGCTAAGTTTTATCCGATTAGCTTGCTGATAGCTGCTGCCTTCTATGTTTTCCTAGCTTGGGAAAGGCAGGAAGCCCGTTTTACCTATGTGAGTGTGGCAATAATTGACTGGATAATGCTGCGGTGGTTCTGGCAAATAGGATTGACTCAGCCAGAGTTTTATGTTACTCCTTTAGGGCTTTCTTTACTTTACATTACTCAGTTCGATGGCACTCTGAAATTACCAGCAGAAAAACCGCTGCGCCACACTCTGCGAATGCTCGCAACTGCGCTGATTTGCGGGATACCTCTTTTGACTCAGCAAAGCCATGGTTTAGTGGCGGGAGCTTTTAGTTTGGCGGCTATTGCAGCAGGTTTGGCGCTGCGAGTTCGGGCGTTTTTGTTTGTGGGAACGGCTGTATTTTTAATCAATGTTTTCTATCAGTTGGTGGTTCTGATATTCGATTATCCGCTGATAAAATGGGCGATTGGTTTGGCTTTTGGGATTGTGTTTATCTGGATTGCTGCTACTTTTGAAACTCGGCGCGATCGCATTTCTGCTTTGGTGCAGCATTGGGTTGTGCAATTGCAATCCTGGGATTAGAGTCAGCTCTCTTTATCTGCGTGAATCTGCGTCAATCCATTCTCATCTGCGGTTCCAGAAATTCTCTTTTTTTAACCGCAGATACAGGCAGATTAACACAGATTAACGCAGATTAATTAGAGCGATTCCGGTTGCTGTGTCCGTGATTTTTGACTGAATTTTACGCCCGACTCTGCTACCGGATTGGATCTTGCCTACGGTTGCTTTTTTTAACGGGTATTTTTTCATTAAAAACCCGGCTTCTCCGAGAAACCGGGTTTTTAATCAACTGTATTTATCCCTTGGTAGAGTGCATTAATGGCTTAATGCGAATTCGGGCAATTTCGGCTCAGATGAACCATCGGGCAACACCTTAACCTGACCGTTTTCATCTACATCAACGATCGCCTTTTGGCCTTCTTTCAGCTTCCCAGACAGCATTTCCTCAGCCAGTACATCTTCCAACAACCGCATGATTGCGCGCCGCAAAGGTCGAGCACCGTAGCTGGGATTGTAGCCTTCTGTAACTAACAGTTCTTTGAACTTTTCTGTGACGGACAAAGTAATACCCTGTTCGCTTAAGCGGCTGAAAAGTTCCCGCAACATGATGTCGGCAATCTGCTTGACTTCTTCCTTATTCAACTGGCGGAAGACAATAATGTCATCCAAGCGATTCAGAAATTCGGGACGGAAAAACTGTTTCAGTTCCTCGTTGACCAAATTGCGAACGCGGTTATATTGAACATCTGCAAAGTTTTCATTAAACTCGAAGCCGAGGCCGCCGCCGCCTTTTTCAATCACTCGCGAACCGATGTTTGAGGTCATGATCAGCAGCGTATTCTTAAAGTCAACTGTCCGACCTTTAGCATCAGTCAAGCGGCCGTCTTCCAAGATTTGCAGCATCATGTTGAAGACATCCGGGTGAGCTTTTTCGATTTCGTCGAACAGCACGACGGTGTAAGGACGGCGCCGGACTGCTTCTGTTAGTTGGCCGCCTTCATCGTAGCCAACGTAACCCGGAGGCGAACCGATGAGTTTAGAAACCGTGTGGCGTTCCATGAATTCGGACATATCTAACCGAATCATGGCTTCTTCGGAACCGAAGAAATATGTTGCCAGGGCTTTTGTAAGTTCCGTTTTACCGACGCCTGTGGGGCCGGAAAAGATGAAACTGGCGATCGGGCGATTCGGATTTTTCAAGCCTACCCGCGCGCGGCGGATGGCCCGAGAAACTGCGCTGACAGCTTCTTCTTGACCGATCAACCGCTGGTGCAGCGTGTCTTCCATGTGCAGCAGCAATTCAGATTCGGATTCTGTCAGCTTGCTGACCGGTACTCCCGTCCAATTAGCCACGATGTGGGCGATGTCTTCTTCGGTGACGATGGGAGAGGTTTTGACTTGGCTTTTGTTGATCGTAGCTTCGGCGATTTCGGCTTCAATTTCTAATTCGCGATCGCGCAATTTTCCAGCTTTGTCGAAGTCTTGCTCGCGCACTGCTGTATCTTTTTCTTTTGTTACTGCAGGCAGTTGCTTTTTGAGCTCTTTAACTTCGGGCGGGGTTTGTGAATTCATCACGCGGACGCGGGAACCTGCTTCGTCAATTAAGTCGATCGCCTTGTCTGGCAAAAACCGATCGTTAATATACCTGTCTGACAGTGTGGCCGCTGCTTCTAAAGCTGCGTCGGAAATTGTCAGTCTGTGATGCTGTTCGTAAGCCGATCGCAACCCGTACAATATTTCTATTGTTTCAGCCACGCTCGGTTCGCCGACTTTAATCGGTTGGAACCGGCGTTCTAAGGCAGCGTCGCGCTCGATGTGTTTGCGATATTCGTCCAAGGTAGTTGCGCCGACACACTGCAATTCGCCTCTAGCCAGGGCTGGTTTGAGCATATTGGAGGCGTCCATGCTGCCTTGAATTGCGCCTGCACCGACTAAGGTGTGAATTTCATCTATGACCAGAATGATGTTGCCTGCCGCACGAATTTCGGCCATTATTTTCGTCAGCCGTTCTTCAAATTCGCCTCGGAACTTTGTACCAGCAATCAGCGAACCCATATCGAGGCTGATTACTTGTTTGTCTTCTAAAATTTCCGGGACGTTTCTATTAACAATCCGCTGGGCTAAGCCTTCGGCGAGGGCTGTTTTGCCGACTCCCGGTTCGCCTACTAACACTGGATTGTTCTTCGTGCGGCGGCCGAGCACTTGGATCACGCGCTCGATTTCATTTTCGCGGCCCACGACGGGATCGAGTTTGCCGGCTGCGGCTAACTTGGTCAGGTTTGTGCCAAATTCTTCTAAAGTCGGGATTTTGCGATCGCCGCTATCCCCCCTGCCTCCGGGTACCGCCGCCACTTCTCCCACGGCACGAATTACCTGCGTGCGGACTCTCTGGCGATCGATCCCCAAGTTTTGCAGCACTTTCCCCGCCACCCCTTCGTCATCTTGGATCAGCCCCAGCAGGATGTGCTCGGTGCCGATGTAATTGTGCCCTAACTGCCGCGCTTCGTTGAGCGCCGTCTCAAAAATGCGCTTGACGCGGGGCGTAAAAGGAATTTCCGGCGGGAGGAAGCCGGAACCTCTGCCGATGATATTTTCGATTTCATTGCGCGCCTCTTTCAAGTTGAGGCCCATATCCAGTAATACTTTTGCAGCGATGCCAGTGCCTTCGCCCACGAGTCCCAGGAGGATTTGCTCGGTCCCTACAAAATTGTGGCCGAGGCGCCGCGCTTCCTCTTGGGCTAGCATGATTGCTTTAATGGCTTGTTCTGTAAAGCGTTCAAACATATTTTTCTATCCTACTGTCTTGGCGAGGGCTGTATCGCTGCTGGTTAGGAGCGATTTGGAACATTACACCAATTATAGATGTAAATTTTTGTGTATTTCCTTCTCTAACAATGTATCGTTGCTAAGGGGGGGCGAACAGTGGGGAGAGCCGAATAGTAGGGGTGTGGTTGCCGTCAAGAATCATGCTATCTGCTGTGCCTCAATTTACTGTCCCACGGCCACTCTGTCAAGCATTCTCTCAAAGAAAGCAAGCGAAACTGTTTCGATCACGAGCGAGCAATGCTTTTGTTTGCAATGATGCGCTGCGATGCATAGTATTTCGCCCCACAGCATTTTTATTATTTTAACAGGTTAAGGGACTTGTGGGTTCTCCGGCTCGCGGCAAAATTGGCGGCGTTTTTCAGTTGCTATTATTTGCATAATTGCCGGAGGAATTACCCGGAGTTGAGCCGGCAGTTTTTTTGTGCTTTTGGCTTTTTTAAGCATGACAATTTTATCCTATTTTAAAGCAAATTTAAACCAAATTTATGGTACCCGACTGCGAATAGATGCGAGGAGGTGCACAAGGTTTCAATCCTCACGCACCATAACTCAATATAGCAAATGTAGGTGCGTGACTGTAAAGAGATGCGCCGACGAGCAAGCAAGTGGAGAATGCCTCAATAGTCACGCACCATAACTCGATCTGCACCTGTGGATCGCATAGCCGGAGAAATCATGAAAACTTAAGAAATGTACTTTTTTGGTACTTTTGCATTTTTAACTATAGCGGTTTGATCGCGTGGTGAGGTATGCCCCATGCCCCATGCCCCATGCCCCATGCCCCATGCCCTATGTTACTGAGAAAGGCTATATTACACTTTGCTACTTTTAAAGCCATCGTGAAAGCAACTGTTCAATTACTTTCACAAAGCCGATCACAATTTGGATCAATGGCCAACCCACCAGACAAATTAACACCGCCCAGCGAGTTTGAATATCCAAACCTTGGCGAACCGCCACAATTACAGCTAGCAAACTCCACACAGCTAATATCCGCTCTATTCCTTCTCCCAGCAAGGGAATTAACGTTAAGAAATTCAGCACTTGGGGAGCGTAAGCAAAGCCGATCGGAACCAACAACTCCCTATAAGTTACGTGACCCGGTTTCAGCCACCCTCCGATTTTAAATATAGTGAAAGTCCAAAAATAATAACCCCCCGCCACTGCCAAACCCTCTATCCAAAGTCCTAGAAATAATACTGATAGCTCAGTTCGGTTGATTAACAAGATGACGGCACTGCCCAACACCCGGGACACCGCAGCTAATATTACAATTGTTAAAGCTATCCGCTTAGTTCTGCGAGTGTAAGGAGTTTTTTCGTAAAAATTGCTGTTCAAAGAAAGTGCGTTCCAAATCGTTGCCCCCAAACCTGCAATTGAATCTTCTCCCTTCACGTTGAAGTCCTGCTCCTCAAGATAGTTGACAATTTCTACAAAATAAGCTCTAATACAGCAGAAATACCGAAATATTTCTAGGTAATTAGGTAATTAATTGGCATTCTACCAGAATTTCTTAAATGCTAAGATTGATTTTACAGATACTTGCGTGGCTGCGCGGGCGAAGTTTAAATTTGTTGCTCGTCGCAGGTGTAATCCTGTTAGTTTGGGGCATTCTTTCGCCGGTGGGAACTGTTATATGGTGGCTGGGTCAAAGTGCCGAAACTTTGGGTTTCCAGAAAAGTCCGCCGGAGATATTGCCCTCAAACAAGGGCAATGTAGAAGCGCCCAAGTCTTCGCAGGTCAATTGTTATATCATCTTTTTACCGGGAGTTGGCGATTTTTCGGGGGACGAATTAACGCCAGGAGAAGAGTTTTTTCTCAAGCGTTTAGTTGGAAGTCACCCGCAGTGCGTAGCAGTGGGCGATGTTTTTCCTTATTCAGCTTCTAACAAAAGTTTAGGAGGAGAACGGTGGCTAGCTCCTTTTTGGCGGTTTGCAGAACACGCAAAAAGCGGGCCGATTGCGGGGGATATATTCATCAAAATTCGCAATCTCTGGAGGTTTGCAATTTCTCTTGATTATCGCTACGGTTTTGCATACAATCAGGGAATGGCTAATGCAATTATCGATCGCATGAATGCTAAATCTCCGATTACAGTTAATCCTCAACAACCTTTGAAAGTTATTTTAATTGGCACTAGCGGCGGCGCACAAGTTGCTTTGGGTGCTACTCATGATCTTAAAAAATGGCTGAATGCAGAAATTACTGTTATTTCGGTTGGGGGCGTGTTTTCGGGAGAGAAGGGTTTTGCAGAGGCCGATCGCATTTTCCACTTGCGCGGCACTCGCGATTCAATTGAGGATATTGGTGGCATAGTTTTTCCGAGTCGCTGGTACTGGTTCGCGACTTCTCCTTTCAATCAAGCTCGTTTACAAGGCCGCTATGCAGAAGCTTTGAGCGGCCCTCACAAGCACGACGGCGATGATGGATATTTTGGGGAAAATCAAGCGGCGGACGGTAAAAAGTATGTAGATATAACCCTGGACAAGATTAATCAATTGCCTGTATGGTCTAAAAGCACCTCCAATTGATGAGTTCTTACATATTCGAGGCCTGTACAATTATAATTAAGTTAGGAGAAAATTTTTATTCCTTATTTATTTAGGAGTTACGCATGGAAGCCCAGAAACCGGGTTTTTTTTACGAAAAGACGCGTTGTAACCGACAGATTAGGTAAAAAACCCGGTTTCTTTGTCGGAGTGCGTAAGTCGTGTTATTCCTAAATAGAGGAGAGGACTGGCGTTCATCAGTGAAAACCAATTTTATTATAGTCAATAGGCCGAAGATCATATCAATCGGTAACATAAGCTATTCAGCAGTTAAATTGCATCTAAAATAATAAAAATCTTCTGAACCGTTGCTCTGATCGAGGTTAGGAATATACAATTTAAATACACAACCGCTTAGTCATTAGTCATTAGTTATTAATTTTGTCATTGTTCGTTCTGCGTCCCTTGAAGCTTGGCCTTGTTGCCTTCCAGTCTCTACCTCCAATTCCCGATGCCCGATGCCCGATGCCCGATGCCCGATGCCCGATGCCCAATTCCCTATTCCCTATTCCCTATTATCAATGTCTCGACCAACATTATATATTGCCATCACGAATCACGGATTCGGCCACGCTGTCCCCGTCTCCTCCGTAGCTGCAAAAATTCAAGAATTAAATCCAGATATTTTACTAATTATTACAACAACTGCACCTCGCTGGCTGCTAGAATCTTACATTGGCGGCGACTTTATACACCGTCCCCGCGCTTTTGATGTGGGTGTCGTGCAAAGTGACAGTTTGAATATGGATAAAGACGCGACACTGGAAAAATTGCGGGAAATTCGGAAAAAGCAAAATTCGATAATTGCCAGCGAAGTTAATTTTATAAAGCAAAATCGGGTGGGTTTGGTGCTAGCCGACATTCCTCCTTTGGCAACGCGAATCGCCGCATCTGCAGGGGTTCCTTGCTGGATGATGGCCAATTTCGGATGGGATTTTATCTATCGAGATTGGGGCGGGGAATTTGCAGAAATAGCAGATTGGATTGGTGAGTGTTTCGGAATGTGCGATCGGCTTTTTCGTCTTCCTTTACACGAACCGATGTCAGCTTTCCCAAATATTCAAGATGTTGGCTTAACTGGCGGCAATCCTCGCTACAGTAAGGCTCAACTTCGGGAAGTATTCGGAATCGAAACACCGCTGGAAAAAACTGTATTGCTGACTTTCGGCGGACTGGGTGTAGATGACGTTCCTTATCAAAATTTACAGCTATTTAGCGACTGGCAATTTATCACTTTTGATGCTGGATGTCCCGATTTGCCGAATTTGATTAAAGCCACCAATCAGGAGTTTACAAAATCTCTCCCGAGTTTACCGCGTCCGGTTGATATTATGCCTGTCTGCGGGCGCTTACTTTCTAAACCGGGATACAGCACTTTTGCGGAAGCTTTGCGCTTGGAAATACCTGTTGTTTCTATAATGAGAGAAGGTTTTGCAGAATCTCCGGTGTTGCTGGAATGGCTTCAAAATTATGCGGAACATCAAATTGTGACGGCAGCCGAGTTTTTTGAGGGGGATTGGGAGTTTTTGCGACAACCGCTGCATCCGCCCCGTTTGTCGGGTAAATTGGATAAAAATGGTACGGAGGCGATCGCCCAAGCTGTTGTAGATTATTTTAGATAAGCTGCGGAGCATCTAAATTGAATATAGAGATGGGCTCTCCTGCCCGTCCCACAAGAATTGTAGAAAAATTGACTGTCAAATTAGATGCACAACAGCTTAAGGCGATTGAAATCGATCCTAGACAAACAAAGCTGGATGAGGGCGATTGAAATCGCTTAAGAGTCAAACAAAGGAGGCTAAGACCGACTGAAGAGTTTTGCATCAGTCTCATCCAAAATCTAAAATCTAAAATCTAAAATCTAAAATCGCATGACTCACTATCAACAGATACTCAAGATTCAAACTACAGGGAAGTCTCTGTGCAAAATCACTCCTAAGATTGAAGATGCGGTGGCGAATTCAGGTATTAACACAGGACTTTGTACCTTATTTTTGCGCCATACTTCTGCTAGTTTGGTGATTCAAGAAAATGCTGACCCGGATGTACTTAAGGATTTGGCTAACTTTTTAGCTAAACTGGTACCGGAGGGCGATCGCTACATTCACGATGCGGAAGGCCCAGACGATATGCCAGCCCACATTCGCACTGCGCTGACTCACACTTCCGAACAAATCCCGATCGATCGCGGCAGGTTACTGTTAGGAACTTGGCAGGGAATTTACCTGTGGGAACACCGCCAGCGGGGTCACATTCGCGAATTAGTTGTTCACGTCAGCGGCACTTAATCGGAATTTGCACCTCGCTGATTTTAGTTGCTTCCGGCGTCATCGGAGAATTGTAAAAAAAGCGGCGCGGCGGCCCGACTATTTCGTATTCAGGATGTTCTTGAAGCCAATCTTTGAGTTTCTGGAGGTTATTTTCGTAGCTTTCCCAAGTGTAGGCCCCGCCCACGCCGATGCTGACAACCGTCATCGGCGAAGTATCCCTGACTTCTACAGCGGAGTTAACGCTGCTGGGGGCGATATTTGGTGCGGGATAGAGGAACGAAACTTCTGCAACAGGAACCGCATCGATTTGCTCAGAAGTTGCCGTGTAGCGCGCTTCTACTGGCGTTGTCATCGCAATTTGGTTGTTGCTGATGTGTTGAAATAAGGGATTGAAGGCGATTCCTGTTGCTTGTCGCAAATCGCCCGCGTGGGTGTAGGTGACAGCGCGGTACTGAGGATATTGCTTAACTTCTATGACTCCAATCTTTGCGGGATCAGGGAATCCACTAGGTAATACCATTTGAGATTTCAGATTTGAGATTTTACATTAAAGAATGGGGAAAGACTGACTCCGCAAGGGTTGGGAACTTGCTGGCAGTTGCATTGTTTTTTTGCAACTGGTATAAAGAGGCTGAGATTGTTTGCAGACGATCGAGCCACACAACCAGTTTAGCAGTTATTCAGGGCGATGCTAACTGTCGATCGCCTAGAATTAGTTAGAGATTTATTAATTAAGCTCGTAATAATACGGAGGGCGCTGAGTAAGCAGAGAAATATTAATCTAGTTGTCCTTAGAAAAATTACCGTTTTTCAGGGGCGTCTGCTATTTTGGTCGGAAAACATTCGGCTGTTGAGCCGATCAAGCTGTGCGTTCTCAGTTATTGTCACGCTTATCGCGTTCAGCAACGCCGATCAATTATACCGCTTTCAGGAAATGACGTATGAAAAAGATTCTAGTTATTGAGGACGAGCAAATAATTCGGGAGAATATTCTCAAACTCCTCAAAGCTGAAGGTTTCGACGTGACGGGTGCAGAAAATGGAGCCCAAGGTTTAAATGCGGCGGTGTCAAATCTTCCCGACGTGATTATTTGCGACGTGATGATGCCGGAACTTGACGGGTATGGGGTGCTGATGGCCTTGCGAGCGAATCCTGTTACTGCTACACTTCCTTTTGTTTTTCTCACCGGTAAAGCCGAGCGCTCTGAAATGCGGCAAGGTATGGAATTGGGAGCAGATGATTACCTGACTAAACCTTTTACTAAAGCTGAACTTGTGGGGGCGATATCGAGCCGCTTGAAAAAACAAGAAGCTGTCGCCGAACAGTACAATACTTTGCGAACCCAAAGCTGCGCATTAATCCAAGATGCCGCCGACAAATTAGAGCAGATAAAAACAAGTTTGTCCGGCGCCTTGGAACGAGAAGAATTCCAAGTTTACTATCAGCCGCAGGTCAATGTCCAGACTGGTAAAATTATGAGCGCAGAAGCTTTAATACGCTGGCTGCATCCAGAAAAAGGGCTGATTTCCCCCGCCAAATTTATTCCGTCTGCCGAAGCAACTGGCTTCATTGTACAGTTAGGCGAGTGGGTTTTGCAGACAGCTTGCAGGCAAATGCAAGTTTGGCAAAATGCTGGTTTTTCGGGGCTGCGAGTAGCGGTGAATCTGTCGGCGCGCCAATTTCACCAACCGGATCTCAGCAGCAGAGTTGCCCAAATTTTAGCAGAAATTGGTTTGGAACCGAGCAGTTTGGAATTAGAGCTGACCGAAAGTTTGATGGTGGAGGATGCTCCAAGTGCGATCGCTACTTTGCAACAATTGAAAAGTTTGGGAGTTTCTATATCTATTGATGATTTCGGCACGGGCTATTCTTCTTTAAGCTATCTGGCGCAATACCCCTTCGATACTTTAAAAATAGACCGCTGTTTTATCAGCAATATCACCCATGGTTGCACAAATGCAGCGATTGTGAAAGCTATTATTGAAATGGCGCACAGTCTCTGTCTTGAGGTAGTTGCAGAAGGAGTTGAGACGGAAGCCGAAAAAGACTTTCTCGGGCGCTACAAGTGCGATACAATGCAAGGATATTTGTTCAGTCCTCCTTTGCCTGCAGGGGATTTTGAACAGTTGCTGGTGGCAGGCAAATAGAAGATCTGTTAAGTCAATATTTGTCCTATAATTAAGTGCGATTCGGGTGGAATATGGTTTTAGAATCCAGCAGTAACGTTGACTCACTCAAATCAACCAATAAAAAAAATAAGGATGTTTACATAGCTGTGCAACTAACTCTATTGATAGTTGTGTTAGCTATTTTGTCCAAATTTTTTGTCATTGTCAACGCTGGAGAACGGGGCGTCCTGATGCAGTTTGGTAAAGTGCAAGAACAGGTACTCGGAGAAGGACTTCACGTAATATTCCCCACAGTTTATAGTGTAAAAAAGTTGAGCGTTAGGGTGCAAAAACAGGAAAGTTCCGCTGAAGCTTCCTCAAAAGATTTGCAAGATGTTTTTACGGATGTAGCGCTCAACTGGCACATTATCCCAGAAGAAGCCAATGCTATTTTTCAACAAATAGGCGACGAAAAAGAAGTCGTGGCTCGCATTATCGATCCGGCAGTTGAAGAAGTATTAAAAGCAGTTATGGCAAAATATACGGCTGAAGAAATTATTACTAAACGGGGAGAAGTTAAAGCCGCAGTTGATGACTTTTTAACCTTCAGGCTGCTTACCTATCACATTGCCGTTGACGATATTTCTTTAGTACACGTTCACTTTTCTCAGCGGTTTAGCGATGCGGTGGAGGCGAAACAAATTGCCGAACAGG
Organism: Microcoleus sp. OTE_8_concoct_300; assembly: GCF_031383065.1. Taxonomy (NCBI): domain Bacteria; kingdom Bacillati; phylum Cyanobacteriota; class Cyanophyceae; order Oscillatoriales; family Microcoleaceae; genus Microcoleus; species Microcoleus sp. OTE_8_concoct_300. The sequence continues at coordinate 15,493 of NZ_JANMZH010000421.1, forward strand.
AGGCAAAAAGAGGGGAGTTTTTAGCGCTGAAGGCAGTAAAAGAGGCTGAGGCTAAGGTGAATTTAGCCAAGGGAGAAGCCGAAGTGCAAAGGTTGCTGCGGGACAATTTGACTCCGGAACTTTTGGAAAGGCAGGCTATAGAAAAATGGAATGGGCAATTGCCGCTGATTGTTGGTGATGGGGGTAAAAACTTATTGGACTTGAGGAAATTGGTTGAGAGATAACAGCCCTGGACGCATCAGCCCAAAGAAACCGGGTTTTTTACTTAATCTGTGACTTACAACGAAGGATTTTCGGAAGCCCAAAGAAACCGGGTTTTTTACCTAATCTGTGACCTACAACGAA
>NZ_JANMZH010000422.1:0-3726 GCF_031383065.1 Microcoleus sp. OTE_8_concoct_300
TTGTTTTTGTTGGGAAGTTACAGCTTTACTAAAACCTCTTGCCATTGATAGCACCCATAAACTACAACAAACTACATTGAAATTTAGTCGGATTTAACTGTAGCATATTTTGGGTTCCAGTTAAGATGCGTTTACCCTGCCTACATTTGGGATATATAAAGATCTGCCTCCAGATTCTATGAATAACGATACTGTGAGCGATCGCCCGGCGTTGCAAAGCCCTATGTCCGAGTTGTATTGCAGAAAAAAGAATCACGAAGAAAATAGATATAAAAATGCAATAATAGCAATAGTTTCAGCCCGTTGGCGTTTTTGCGAATTCTAATTTCTGCTTTAAATGGGCCTACTCAGTGGGGCGGCCGAAAGTATGAATAATCATTAAATTCTTGCTACACATTAGTTCTAGGCGAGATCCTGTTGGGAAACGGCATTACCGTGTCCGCCGGGCTTCTGCTAATGAAAGATAATTTATATAAGATTGATAATTGTAGCAAGACCTTTTAAAATTGCTAGAAGTGCGAGAGCCTTTTTTGGTCTTTTTTCATCCAAGGGGATCTCGCACTTTTTTTGATTTCCTAAATCAACCGGAAATTAGCCGATGTAATCGCATTGGCACTCACTCCTATCATCACACCTAACTCCTCTCCTGTCAAGACATTTTTGATGATAGTTCCCTGAGTATTTTGAGTTATTTCTAACTGGCTAAAACTCAAACCTCCCCTTAATCCAATCAAATCTTGACCGATGGTAAAATCAGCAATAACATCAAATCCTTGACCTGAATTTAAGACAAAGATATCGTTACCGCTACCGCCAATTAAACTATCATTCCCCAAGTCTCCGTAAAGAATATCATCACCTTGACAACCAGTGAGAGTATCGTTATCTTCGCCTCCGTACAGGGTATCATTTCCTTCACACCCTCCCAGAATATCTGCTGATTCGTCACCACGGATGAAGTCATTGCCTTCACCGCCGCAGATGGTATCCGAACCCTGGTTTCCAAACAAGTAATCATCTCCCTGGCTACCAAGCACTATGTCATTCCCTTTGCCTGCAAATAAGGTGTCATTATCCTTGCCACCATCGATGAAGTCATCATTTCTATTAGCATAAATGATGTCATAACCTTCGCGGCTATTTATGGAGTCATTGCCTTTGCCTCCAAAGATTAAATCGTTCCCCAAGTCGCCAAGAATAATGTCATTATTTTCATCTCCCAATAGGAGGTCATCACCTGTGCCACCGCTGATGAAGTCATTGCCTTGGTTGCCATTAAAGATGTCGTTGCTGGCACCACCATATAAGTTGTCATTCCCTGATTTGGCATCGAATATATTGCCGTTGTTACTGCCGAAAAATTCATCGTTTTGGGCAGTGCCTATTTGAATTCCCGATACACCGAGTATGGTGTTTTCAACTGCATTGGGTTGGTTTAAGTTGGGATAGGCAATTTTGTCACAGATGCAGTCATCGTTGGGGATGTTGTTGGTTGTTGGTGTTGGCGTTACCGAGGGCGTTGGCGTCGGTGTTGGTGCGGGCGTCGGTGTCGCTGTTTCCGCAGGGCTTGGTGCGGGTGTTGGCGTTACCAATGGTGCAGGAGTTGGTGCTGTTACAGGTACAGGTGCGGGAGTGGGTGTTGTTACAGGTGCGGGAGTTGGTGTTGGTACAGGTGCGGGAGTTGGTGTTGGTATTGCAACGCCAAAAGTACCTAAACTGCTAGTAGCAGACAAGTTGCCAACAGCATCCTTCACCTGCGATGCTTGCAAATTAACTGTGTAAGTACCATTGTCAGCATTATCCCAACTTCCCCCAGGCGGAGTAAATGAATATGTTGCTGTACGTGGCGTACCATTGCTATTAGTATCGACGCTAACAAAGGTAGCAGGAATAGCACCGCCTGACCAATTTACAACAACATCAGAATTATCTAAACTGCTAACATCAACTCCACTACTATCACTGAAAGTCACTGTCAATGCCTGACTTATACCACCCGCTGTAGTAATGTTAGAAATTGCACCCAACTTAGGAGTTGGCGGTGTGACATCAGCAGTGCGAGTTAATTGAGTAGCTGCTGTATTATTATTACCCGCTGTATCAGTTGCTTTAGCCGCCGGGACATTAACTGTGACAGCGCCATCAGCAGTAGGAGTGACTGTAAAATTATAAGTTGTGCCGCTACCTGTGAAACCGCTTACAGTGCCGTTAGCAACATTAACACCTGTTGCGCTAAATCCTGTCACATTTTCACTGAAAGTTGCTGTTACTGCAAAAGGTGCGTTTGTAGTGGTTGGGGATGCGGATGTTAAGGCAACTGTGGGTACAACGGTGTCTACAATTATGGCTTTGTTATTTGCTAAAGATTGTCCTGTAGGAATAGTTAAGGTGGCATTATTTCCAGCAGCATCTTTTAAGGTTGCACCTCCCCCTAAAGTTATGCTAGTTGAGTTAAGGTCATTGCTATTTTGTCCTGCTGTTGGAGTATAAGTGCCTACAGCAGATGTGCCGGTGAAAGGTGCAATAGTGACAGTGCCACCTGTGTCTAAGGCGACACTCATGTTACCGCCAGCTAAGGTAACTGCTTCGCTGAAGTTGACGGTGAGGTTGATGTTGCCAGTGGTGTTGTAACTGCCGTTGGCGGTGGTAGAGGTGACGTTAGTGATGGTGGGTGCAACGCCATCGATAACTATGGCTTTGCTGCCGCCGAGAGAGTTGGCTGAGGCGGTAGTGTGGAGGGTTAAGAAAGCGTCAAAGGCTGTACCAACAGTTTCTTTAATTGTGCCGCCGTTGAGGGTGAGGGCGGTGGTGGCGAGGTATTGTAAGTCAAGGGAAGTGTCTCCTGGTTGCACTACATAGTTGAAAGTGAGAGTTGTACCGCCGCTACCAGAGACGTAGTTAGCAAATCGGTCAGTTGTACCTGTTTCTAGTTGCAGTCGGGGTGTGCCGGTGACGGTGACAGCGGCATCAAAGGTGACAGTGATGGCGATGGTTGCACCGATGCCGTAGCTGCCGTCAGCGGTGGTGGCGGTGACAGCGGTAACTGTGGGGGCAGTAGTAGTATTGAGCAGGATGGAGGCGGTGTCGCTGGAGAAGTTAGACGTTGCTAAATCTGGTTTCGTGTCGCCGTTGATGTCGCCGATGCTGACGGACAAGGGCAAAGCGCCAGTACCGAAGCTAACTTGGGGGGCGAAAGTGGGGGTGGTGGCTCCTGTGGCGGTGGTGTTGAGCAGGATGGAGACATTGTTGCCCCTGTAGTTCGCCGTTGCTAAGTCAGGTTTCCCGTCGCCGTTGAAGTCGCCGATGCTGACGAAGATGGGCTTAGTGCCAGTACCGAAGGTGACTTGGGTGGCGAAGGTGGGGGTGGTGGCTCCTGTGGCGGTGGTGTTGAGCAGGATGGAGACGGTGTCGCTGGCGTAGTTTGCCACAGCTAAGTCAGGTTTCATGTCGCCGTTGAAGTCGCCGATGCTGACGGAATTGGGGTTATTGCCAGTAGGGAAGTCAACTTTGGTGGCAAAAGTGGGGGTGGTGGCGTTGGTGGCAGTGGTGTTGAGCAGGATGGAGGCGGTGTTGCTGACCCTGTACGCCACAGCTAAGTCAGGTTTCCCGTCGCCGTTGATGTCGCCGAGGCTGACGGATTCGGGGTTACTGCCAGTAGGGAAGTCAACTTTGGTGGCAAAAGTGGGGGTGGTGGCGTTGGTGGCGGTAGTATTGAGCAGGATGGAG
>NZ_JANMZH010000444.1:0-4303 GCF_031383065.1 Microcoleus sp. OTE_8_concoct_300
ACGAGCTCAAAAGTTTTTTTGTGCAACCTTGTTTCGGGTTATATCGGAATTATTCTCTCTCTCATCTCTTTCTCTGTGTCCTCTGTGCCCTCTGTGGTTTAATCATTCCGATTCGATGATGTCGAGATCTTGGTAGAGTTGGCGGCTGTCCAGGTAGAATTGGGCGGCGGTGGTGGCGGCATCGGGTTGATGCGGGATGCGATGTTTGTAGATTTCGCCGAGGAGTTTGAGGGCATCGGCTTGGAGTCGGCGGCGGTTGAATTCCTCGAAGGTTTGCAGGGATTGGCGGGTGAGGGATTCGGCCAGGTTGAGGTTTTCTAAGGCAGGGATTTCTAGGTAGGCCCGGGCGATGTCTAGGGTTTTTTCAGCGAGATTGACGGTTTGCCCGAGGGCCGTGAAGTGGCCCCAACCAATCGGATAGGTGTTCTCGAATTGGGCGATGCGGATGGGTTGGGTGGGGTCGCCGGCGGGGATGTGACGCAGGAAATCGCTACAGACGAGGCTGAGGGCGATGTAGTCGTAGGCGAGGTTTTCTCGATATTCACGATCGATATTTAGCTGTATTGCCTGTTCTAGGTGTTGTTCTGCTTGGGTGAGAAGGGAAATTGCGGCAGTACGATCGGCGGTTTCGCGGGCGAGTTGGCGCTGACTGTTGGCAATGCGTCTGAGTTGTCGGGCAAGGCTGTCAGTTTGGCCCAACTGCTGATAGAGTTCTTGGCTTTGCTGGTGATGGGCGATCGCTTCTTCATATTTCCCCCAATCTTGATAGATTCGTCCCAATTGATAGTAGGCATCGGCCATGTCGGGTCGATCGTCGAGTTGCTGGCGCAGGGCTAAATCCTGTTTGTGGGCTGCGAGTGATTCTTCATATTTTCCCCACTGCCGATAGCAATCTGCCATCCAGTACCATTGGTTAGCAACATTTTTTTCCTTGCCCAACTGCTGATAGAGTTCTCGGCTTTGTTGGTGATGGGCGATCGCATCTTCATATTTCCCCCAATCTTGATAGATTTGTCCCAATTGAGAGTAAGCATCGGCAATGTTGGGTCGATCTTCGAGTTGCTGACGCAGGGCTAAATCCTGTTGTTGTGCATCGAGTGCCTCTTCGTATTTACCCCACTGCCGATAGCAATCTGCCAAGTTGTACCACTGGTTAGCAACATCTTTTTCCTTGCCCAACTGCTGATAGAGTTCTCGGCTTTGTTGGTGATGGACGATCGCATCTTCATATTTCCCCCAATCTTGATAGATTCGTCCCAATTGATAGTAGGCAATGGCTACATTTAGTTCGTTACCTAGTTCCTGATACAGTGTCAGATATCGTTGACGGCATTCTAATGCTTGTTCGTATTTTCCCCAATCTCGATAAGTATTTGATAACCATCCCCATTGGTTAGCGACATTTTTTTCCTTACGCAACTGCTGATAGAGTTCTCGGCTTTGTTGGTAATGGGCGATCGCATCTTCATATTTCCCCCAATCTTGATAGAGTCGTCCCAATTGAAAGTAGGCTAGGGCAATATTGGGTCTATCGTCGAGTTGCTGATGCAGGGCTAAATCCTGTTGTGTGGCATCTAGTGCCTCTTCGTATTTACCCCACTGCCGATAGCAAACTGCTATCGAGTACCACAGGTTAGCAACATCTTTTTCCTTGCCCAATTGCTGATAGAGTTCTCGGCTTGGTTGGTAATGGGCGATCGCTTCTTCATATTTCCCCCAATCTTGATAGATTCCTCCCAATAGAGAGTAGGCTAGGGCAATGTTGGGTTGATCGTCGAGTTGCTGATGCAGGGCTAAACATTGTTGTTGTGCATTGAGTGCCTCTTCGTATTTACCCCACTGCCGATAGCAAACTGCCAAGTGGTACCACTGGTTAGCAAGATTTTTTTCCTTACCCAATTGCTGATAGAGTCCTCGGCTTTGTTGGTGATGGGCTATCGCTTCTTCATATTTCCCCCAATTTAGATAGATTCCTCCCAATAGAGAGTAGGCATAGGCTATGCTGGGTCGATCGTCGAGTTGCTGACGTAAAGCTAAATCCTGTTGTTCGGCATCGAGCGCCTCTTCGTATTTACCCCACTGCCGATAGCAATCTGCCATCCAAGACCAAGAGCTAGCAACATCTTTTTCCTTGCCCAATTGCTGATAGAGTTCTCGGCTTTGTTGGTAATGGGCAATCGCATCTTCATATTTCCCCCACTGCCGATAGCATTCTGCTATCCCGTACCAAGAGCTAGCAACATAAGTTTCCTGCTTCAATTGTTTCAAAAGTTCTCGGCTTTGTTGGTAATATAAAATCGCTTCTTCGTATTTTCCCCAATCTTGATAACTTCTGCCAATACTATAAAAAATACTGGCTTCTGCTTTACAGTTGTTCGCTTGCCGAGACAACTCTATTGCTTTTTGGAAACACTCTAGTGACTGCTGGTATTGCTGATGCGATCGATGACAGACTCCCCAGCTTTGCGACAAAAGAAATAACTCAGCAGCATGGGAACATTGCAACTTTCCCCAACTTTGCTGATAGTAATTCAAACCCCGATCGTAATCTTCTTTTTTCTGGCAGGCAAGGGCGATCGCCCATTCGATAAAACCTCCTAGCTCGCAATCCCCTCGCTCTTCTAGAGTTTGTAACAGGGAAATTGCCCGATCGTACTTTTCCGATCGCAAATAAGACAATCCGGTCATAAATTCTAAGGCTTGTCGGCGATCCAAATCGCAGATTGCATCTTCCCAAGCGCGTTCCAATGCCAGAGTCATCTCTACTCCCAATTCGGAGACTAAATTGAGAATTTCTTCAAACAACGATGGCGTTAACTGTTGTACGATGCTCGTCACGCCTGCAATTAAACCTTCTCCCGCTTCGCCACAAACCACATACAGCATCGCCACCCGCGCCTTATTTTGCTGCTCTTCAGACAGCCGCTCATCTGCTGCTGCTTGTTGCAACCTGTCTAAAACCTGTTGATTAAAGGCCTCAATTCCCCGCAGCAACCGCAACAACTCCTGAGTTGGTTCATCTGCAAAATCATTCCCATCCAATCCCAAATAAGTCACTACCAGCTTCTCCACTTGCTGCCGACAGAATTTGGCCGTGACTTTGATTTCTGCCAATACCTGCCCCACAAACAGCAAATCCTGCCACAGCGAATCGGACTCCTGCGGGGCTGCCTCTGCCGGTGGATACCACACCAGCACTCGATTAGCGCCCGCCTCTTTCAGCCGAATCTCCTTCCCAGCAATATCCGGTTGATAGTCGGCTAAATTGCCAAACAACAGTTCCAACAACCTATTCACTCGTTGGCGATCCGCACTCAAATACCCCAACGCCAGCAAAATCGGCTCGTTCCACCGTGCCTGATAGCGATAGGTGTCGATAATTTTCAAAATCTCGGGAATCTCGTTGTCGGCAATGTACCGCGCCGCATAATATTCCTCAAAAGTCAGGTGCATAAACCCATACACCGCCGGAGCTCGTTCTACAAATAGCCCCGTCGTCTCCCGCACCTTCCGCAAAAACTGTCGCACCATTTCCAGTGCCTCCGGTTCCTCCACCCCCTGTAAATCCGCCATTCTGGGCGTCAACCAAGCTTCCACCTCCCCCTGCGTCACCAACCCCGACGGCTTCTCCTCGTGCATCTGGAACGCCAGAGGAGCCAGCAGTGCGGTGACTTCCTCTTCCACCAGCGAAAATTGCTTCTGCTTTACCCCATAGGCAATGTTGCGCCCAGACTGCCAATCCTCAATCAGCGTCTTGGTTGCCAACTGATACAATTCCACCCGTCGCTGGGGCATTTGAGTGCCGTTGCGGTGAATCAGCGCCAAAATCGTCAAAAGCAGCGGATTCGTGGCAAATCGACTTACTCCCGGCTTGGTTTCGATCGCCTGGAAAATGCCCCGCGCTTCTCTTTCCGCATCCCGCTGATGCGAACTAACATCAGCATCGGGACGTTGCGCCTCTTCTATAGCCCGACACCAGCGTTCCAGAAACAGCTTGATTTGGGCATTGCCCATCGGCGTAATCGTGAGCTCTCGAAACCGGCTGCCCAGGGAGGCTTCCTGATATCCGGCAATCCGGCTGGTGATGACAAACTTATTCTCCCCGTATTCCTTCACCAATCGATCGATCTGCTGCACCACCTGCACCCGATTTGCGCGATCAAAAACCTCATCCAACCCATCCATCAGCACCAAACAATCCCCCGCCGCCATCTTTGCCAGCAACAAGTCCGCAACCGCATCGCCATTACCTTGATCGCGATCGCACTCCCACTGGCGATAAAACTGCTTCAGGTACTCCACC
>NZ_JANMZH010000448.1:0-13252 GCF_031383065.1 Microcoleus sp. OTE_8_concoct_300
TTTAATCGGCATTCCCTATCGGATTGTTCCCGGTCGTTCGCTGAAAGCCGGTAAAGTTGAAGTTGTGGAAAGAGCGACTCACAAATCGCATGAAATTCTCATTGATGAAGTCAATTCTACTTTGAAACAGTGGATTGAGGCCGCCATCAAATAAGCCTTTATAATGGGTAAGGTGCGGTGTGCATGGAGCCCTACATTAGCGCGGAACGTATAGCGTAAGGTGCGCACTGCGCACCCTACATTAGCTTCCTTCTTCCTTCATCCTGACATCCGTTACATCCGTTACATCCGTTACATCCGTCGAGCGAATCCGTTGCCGAACTTCCTTCTTCCTTCTGCTGTGAACTTTAAAGACCAAATGTGAAATTCCCTAAAACTTAAAACTCGACATGAATCTGAACCTAAATCAGTTTCTTCGATTCCCTCAATCCCGAATTGGGCGATACTTAGTTCAAGTAGCTGTAGTTAGTGTCGCTTACGCCGTGGGGGCGAGGCTAGCAATTTCAATTGAAGGTGTTAGTCCCTTTGCTGCTTCGGTGTGGCCACCGGCAGGAATTGCACAAGCTGGACTGTTATTGTTTGGGAGTAAAGTCTGGCCTGCCATAGTTTTGGGTACATTTTTACTCAATTTAGTTAACCCAAGTGAACAGATATTCGTGGTTTGGCTGGGAGGAAACGCCGGGGCGATTCTGCAAGGTGTTTTTGCAGCAACTGCCCTGCGCTGGCTCGGGTTTCGTCCGTCTCTTGCTCGCTTGAAAGATGTAGTTAATTTAATCTTGTTTGGCGGTCTAATTTCTACTCAAATCAGTTGCACTATTGGCGTTTTTTCCCTATATTTAGCGGGCAAAATAGATGGGAGCAAATATTTGTCGGTTCGATGGGAATGGTGGTTGGGAGACACAATGGGAGTTTTAATTTTAACTCCCTTAATCCTAATATTTCTTCGCCCTCAAGTAACCGTGAAGAGTTTAAAAATACCAACAGAAAACCCGAAAAAAGATTTACTTTGGCGGGTAGTCTGGTTAATATTATTAATCGGGGTGAGCTGCATTGTCTTTGAGTCGAAAAATGACGCTTCTATTTCTCGTTATCCCCTGGAATATTTGCCGTTTCCTTTGATAATTTGGGCGGCGCTCCAATTCGGTCAACTAGCCGCTGTCCTAGCATCGTTTATTGTCTCAAGCATCGCAATTTTGGGCAGTTCTCAGGGAGGGGGACCGTTCATAGCCAAAGCCGAAAATATTCCTCAGGCTATCTTATTTTTGCAAGCTTTTATGGCTGTAGTTACGATTACCTCGCTGTTATTGGCAACGACAGTAGCTGAACGCGCATCAGCAGAGTATTCTCTGCGAGAGAGCGAAATTAAATATCGAGAATTGGTGGAAAATGCTAACAGCATTATTCTGAAATTGGACGCGGACGGCCATATTACTTTTTTTAACGAATTCGCCGAAAAATTCTTTGGTTACAAGGTGGAAGAAATCCTGGGGAAAAATCCAGTGGGAACAATTATTCCCCACACAGACCTCGAAGGGAATAACTTAGAGCTGGTTTATAATGAAATTTTACGCAATCCCGCTCGCTTTATCAGCTATGAAAATGAAAATATGCGGCGCAGTGGCGATCGCGTTTGGGTATCTTGGGCAAATAAACCGCTGGTTGATTCAGCGGGAGAACTCCAGGGAATTCTCTGCATCGGCACAGATATCACCGATCGCCGAAAAGCTGAAATAGCGCTGCTTCATCTGAATGAAAAGCTGGAAATCCGAGTAGAAGAGCGGACGAATGCCCTGAAACAAAGCGAACTTCAGCTACAGAAACAGAAATCGGCATTAATTGATTTAGCCAAAAATAAAGCGCTGAATCAAGGCGACTTAACAAAAGCGCTTCAAGAAATAACTGAAACTGCTAGCCGTACTCTGGAAGTTGCCCGATCGAGCGTGTGGCTGTACGATCGCACTAAATCCAAGATCGAGTGCCTGGATTTGTTCGAGAGCGCTCTCAACCAGCACTCAGACGGTTGGGAATTAGCAGCAGCAGACTATCCTGTCTATTTTCAAGCACTGCAAGAAGAACGCGCAATTGCTGCCTTTGACGCGGAAAAAGATTTTAGAACTAAAGAATTTGTGGAATCTTACCTAATTCCGTTGGGCATCACTTCCATGCTAGATACGCCGATTCAAATAGGCGGACAAACAGCAGGAGTTCTCTGTTTAGAACACGTAGGAATGCCCCGCTTTTGGACGATTGAAGAGCAAAGTTTCGCTGTTTCTCTAGCAGACTCTGTAACTTTCGCAATGGAAGCGCGAGAACGGCAGCGCGCTGAAGAAGCGCTGCGGCAAGCTGAGGCAAAATACCGCAGCATTTTTGAAAATGCGATCGTCGGCATCTTTCAAACTACTCCAGATGGGGAATATCTCAGCGTCAACCCTGCTTTAATTCGTATTTATGGTTACAGTTCGTGTGAGGAGTTGATGGCAAATTTAACTGATATTAACCGCCAGCTATATGTATACCCCGAACGCCGCGCCGAAGTCATTAATTTAATGCGAACAAACGGCAAAGTATCAGATTGGGAATCTCAAGTTTACCGCCAAGATGGCAGTATAATTTGGATTTCCGAGAATGCTTATACTGTCTGCGACACAGATGGAAATTTGCTTTATTACGAAGGTACTGTCGAAGATATCACAACTCGCAAACAAGCTGAGGCAGCTTTGCGCTTAGAACAAGAAAAATCCGACCGTCTCCTGCTCAACATTTTACCGCAAGCGATCGCCGAAAGACTCAAACAAGACCAAAGCATCATCGCCGATACTTTTGCCGAAGTAACAGTATTGTTTGCAGATATAGTCGGTTTTACCCAAATTAGTTCCAAAATTTCTCCGTCGGAATTAGTTTCCTTGCTTAACGAGATTTTTTCGACATTCGATCGCCTAGCAGAAAAGCACGGATTGGAAAAAATTAAGACCATTGGCGACGCTTACATGGTAGTAGGAGGATTGCCAATGCCCCGCAGCGATCATGCAGAAGCGATCGCAGAAATGGCTTTGGATATGCAGCAGGCAATTGCTGACTTCAGCAATTCCCACAAGCAAGGTTTTAGCATCAGAATCGGCATCAACAGCGGCCCGGTTGTCGCCGGAGTAATCGGTATTAAAAAATTTATTTACGATTTGTGGGGAGACACCGTTAACACCGCTTCCCGCATGGAATCTCACGGCTTTCCGGGGTGTATTCAAGTCACAGAGACAACTTATCAGAAATTGGAAGAAAAGTATTCCTTTGAAAACCGCGGCGCGATCGAAGTTAAAGGCAAAGGCGAGATGACTACTTATTTACTGAAAAGCAGAAAGTTGCTTTAGTGAAGGTTTTTCTCTAAAAGTAAGGACGATCGCACAATTGAGAGTGCGATCGCCCTTACTTTTACATTAGCCAAGTTTTTTAAAGCTTATACAGGTTAATTCCAGCTTCCTTCGCCATTATTTCCAAACCCTTGTGTTGCAAGGTTTTAATCGCCTTCGTAGAAAGGTGCAATTTTACCCAGCGCTTCTGTTGCGGCCACCAAATCCGCTTCCACTGCAAATTTGCGTCTTGCAACTTGTGAGTGCGGTGGTGCGAGTGAGAAACCGCAAAACCGTTATTCGCCTTCTTCCCCGTTAGCTGACATTTCCGTGACATACTTCCCTCCAGATTACCGTTTTTTGCGTGCAGCTTTTCATTATATAGCAACAGCGCAGAACCCCCCTAGCCCCCCTTGTTAAGGGGGGGACAAAAAACACCCGATCGCCCGCTCAGCAAGGGAAATAAGCTCTTATTCCCCCCCTTAGCAAGGGAAATAAGCTCTTATTCCCCCCCTTAGCAAGGGGGGGTTGGGGGGGTAATTACATTGCACGTTCAGTCAATTTTGTCAAGACTTGATTCGATCGCTCGACAAAATCCTTCATCCCTTCAGCATCGAAACCCTTTTGGGCCATCAAAGCCAAGTCGTAAACGTGGTGACAAATCATGTTCGCCAACTCTGCAGAGGGAGACTCGCCGCCGCTTTGAATAATCGCACCCTGACTCAAACTAGCCAGATTTTGAATCAGCGGGTGAGACGTATTCACCAGCAAAACGTGTTCTTCGGGGAATTCGGCCGCTTGCTGCTGCAAAAGCGCCGTCATGTCTCGCATCCGGCGCAAAGCTTCCGGCAAAAGTACGATCGCAGGTGGCGTCGCCTCCGCAGAGTCAGACTTCAAAGCTTCTGTGCGAATGTTCACTTTCGGCTTATTGAGAGCTTTTTGGAACATTTCTTTAACTTGTTCGCTGCGAGTCTTATTCGTCGCCGGATCGACAATTTCCGCTTCTTTCTCTTTGTCAATTAGCGTTTCGTCGATGTCGGAATCAACCCGCGAGAATTTGACATCTGAGTATTCTCGTTCCAAGAAACTAATAAAGTGCGTGTCGATGAAAGAATCCATAAACAGCACTTCTAAACCTTGGCTTTTGTGCATTGCCACGTAAGTTGCTTGAGACGCAGGATCTGTACAATAAAACACGCGATTTTCGTGGCGTTTTTGATTGCGTTCCAAATACTCTTTCAGCGTCGTGTAAGGTTGCGTCGAAGTAGAACTTTCCGACTTCGGAGTTACATCTTGCCACAAATCTCCTTCCTCAGTTTGCACCTGAACTTCGGGCGTTACAGTTTCAGGCTTGTCCGCTGTTGGTTCGTAGGTGCTGCGGTAGATTAAAATATCTTCGACTTGCTTTTTGAACTTGTCATCGTTGAGAGTTCCAAACTTGACAAAAGTGCCGATATCTTGCCAGCAGCGGATGTATTCGTTGCGGTCGTCGCGGTAGAGTTCTTTTAGCCGATCGCCCACTTTTTTCGCAATATAATCAGCGATTCTCCGCACTGTGCGATTGCTTTGCAAAGAACTGCGAGAAACGTTCAGCGGAATGTCGGTACTATCAATGACTCCCCGCAGCGGCATCAAGAATTTCGGGATAATTTCTTCGCAGTGGTCGCTGACAAAAACCTGATTGCAGAATAGCTTAATATTGCCTTGGGTAACATCGACATCCGGCCGCAGTTTGGGAAAGAAAAGAATCCCGTTAACAATGAAAGGATAATCTGTATTCAGGTGTACCCACAGCAGAGGCTCGTCTTGGAACGGGTAAAGGTAGCGGTACAGTTCTAAGTAATCTTCTTTTTGCAAATTGCTGGCTGAGTCCCGCCAAATTGCTTTGTGCTTGTTTAGTTCCTCTCCCTCAAATTTTATGGGAACCGGCATGAAATCGCAGTAAGTTTTGATTAACTGCTTGATGCGGCTGGGTTCTAGATATTCTTGTTCTTCTTCTTGGAGTGTAAGAGTAATAGTAGTGCCCCGTTCGGTGCGGGTAGATTCTGATAGTTCAAAAGCGGGGGAACCGTCGCAAGACCAGTGTACGGCTTGGGAGCCTTCTTGGTAAGAAAGAGTATCAATTTCTACTTTCTGAGCGACCATGAAAGAAGAGTAGAAACCGAGACCGAAGTGACCAATAATTGCGTCGTCGCCGTTGCCTTGGTATTTTTGAATAAATTCTTCTGCGCTGGAGAAAGCGACTTGATTGATGTATTTTTTTACCTCGTCGGGGGTCATCCCGATCCCGTTATCGGAAATTGAGAGGGTTTTGTTTTCTTTGTCAATAGCAATGTTGATTTGCGGTTCGCCAATGTCGCCGCTGTATTCGCCGGAACGGGAAACCATTTTGAGTTTGGCAATGGCATCAACGCCGTTAGAAATTAGTTCCCGCAAGAAGACTTCGTGGTCGGTGTATAGCGACTTCTTGATGATCGGGAAAATATTCTCGGTATGGATTGAGATTGTTCCCTGTTCTAAAACTGTCATATTTTTTCTCTCTGTGACTACTAATTGCTGATAAGTAGGTGGTTACAAATAAACATTAGATGGGGAAGGCGGGTGAGAACACTCATCTTTTCGCTTGTACGATCAATTTTTAGCTAAACCCGCCCCTACAAGATACTATGTTTTTTTCCCTTACCTACTTAGCTATTTAATGATTTTGGGCGATCGCGCTACCTTTTGCAAAAGGGATTACCCCAAAAAGATGATTCGGTTTCCCTCACATAGTAGCTCACAAAGGCAACCGCAACAGGAAAGTAGCGCCTTGCCCCAATTCGCTGCGGGCGCTAAGGCTACCACGATGTGCCCGGGCTATGGTTTGGGCGATCGCCAATCCCAGTCCCGAACCGCCGGTATTGCGGGATCGATCGCTGTTGACTCGGTAGAATCGATCGAATATTCGCTCTAAATCTGCCGCCGCCATCCCAATACCAGTATCTTGAACCTGAATGATCGCCTCCTGGTGGCTGCAATCTAAAATAACTGTTACTTTTCCCCCAGCCGGAGTGTATTGAATGGCATTAACAATTAAATTAGCAACCAAACGGTAAAGTCGATCGGCATCGCCGACAACATTTAATTGCTGCTGTACGCGGATGGACGATGTTAGGGCTACCTCGGAGGCGATCGCCAAAGCTGCCAATTCCTCTACTAAATCGCTAACGAGGTCATTCAAACAACAAAGCTGAGGGCGATCGCCGATCGCTTGAGAGTCCATCCGCGCCAACAGCAACAAATCAGCCACTAACTGAGTCAATCTGCGGTTTTGCCGCTCTACAGTCCGCAAAATTTCCCGCGCTTCTTTTTCATCCAATTCAGACATCAAAAGCGCTGATTCTACTGTTGCTTGGGATGCCGCTAAAGGCGTCCGCAATTCGTGGGCAGCATCCGCTGTAAACTGTTGGATTTGTCGGTAGGAAGAATAAATAGGTTTCATGGCCAATCCAGCCAGCCACCAACTAGAAAAGCCTACCAAAATCAACGCAGTCGGCAATCCCAACTTTAAAACTAATTTGACTGTACTGAGATAATCGTTGAAGTCTTGCAAGCTCCGCCCCACTTGAAAATAGCCCCAATTTTCCTGATTTTTGGTGTGCAGCGATACAGAAATTTGGTGATAACTATTGCCTTTGCTGTCAGTGATTGTTTGCCACTGTTGTGAGTTAAATATCGGTGGCAATTCTTCGGGATAAGCGCCTGCTGTCGCAATCAAATTTCCTGAATTATCAAATAAACGGATATAGTAAAAGCTTTGGTTGATAGCGCTTAAAATATGGCGCTCTGGCAACGTTTTTTTAAGGCCGTTAACTCCAATTACGCGCAGGTTGGGCAAAAGTTCGTTTACTATTGGTTCCAGGCGTCCGGGCTGCTGCAATTTGATTTCTAGGCTGTCGTGTAGCGTCCCGGCTACTGATTCTAATTCCCGGTCTATGGCTACCCAGTGAGCGTGGGCGATCGCCTTATATACGCCAAATCCTAACAAGCTTAAAATCAAACCCATTACAGCCGCATAGGAAATGGCTAATTGCCACCGAGTCCGGTTAAATAGTTTATTTTGATTCATTTTAACTGAGATTTTATATAATTGTTAAGAACAGGCAAGATGCCTGTTGCACAAAATTTAATTTTACTCGTCTTTACTCGTTACCAGGCAGAGCCTGGTAACGCCGATCCGGAGGATCAGCCTCCAATTTTCATGGAATCTCTTTACTTCCAGGCCGAGCCTGGGAACGCATATCCGGAGGCTCGGCCTCCAATTTTCATGGAATCTCTTCGAGAGAGAGCAAGAATGAAATCGCTTTCCCGGCTATTGCTGGAAGTTAATTTTCATGTTTTAGGAGTTCTGCATATTCGCTCATTCCGAGTTCCGCAAGTTGTCGGTATTCTTCGGCAAATTCGCTGTAGAGTGTGGCTAACTTACTTTCATCTACTGCTAGATTAGTAACGAATCTGGCACGAAATTTCAGAAATGCAATAAATTCAAATACTTGTTTGAGTTGTTCGAGATCGAGCTTTTCTAACTCTTGTTGGATTAAATCTTTCATGGCAGTTATTTTTTTATTCGAGTTTTATATATTATAGCCAGATACTGGAAACGAGATATAATCCCGCCGCCGTTGCCCCTACAGCTTTAATTTCTCATGCGGTATCCGACGCCGTGTACAGTTTCAATTAAATTCGCGCAGCCAACTGATTCAAGTTTGCGCCGCAGCAAACGCACTTGAGCTGCTACCACATTGCTAAAGGTATCTGCACTAGCCTCCCATAGCTGATTCCTAATTTGGTCGGTGGTGACAATTTGGTTCGGATGTTTCATAAAATATTCTAACAGGTGAAATTCTTTGTTTGTCAGCGAAATTATCTGGTTTTTGCCGTTGCGTTCGAGATGACAAGCCGTGCGAGTTCCGCAGTCGAGAACGAGATTTCCTACCTGTAGCTGTTGCGGTTGAATTTGGGGCGATCGCCTTTGCAAAGCCCGCAATCTTGCTAACAGTTCCGCCATCCCAAAAGGTTTAACTAAATAATCGTCTGCCCCGGCATCTAGTCCCGCAACTTTATCTTCCATTCGGTCTTTGGCTGTCAGCATCAAGACGGGCAGTGCGTTAGGTTTAGCACGCAATCTCCGCAGCAGTTCCAATCCTGACAATCCTGGTAGCAACCAGTCAAAGATAGCCAGATTATATTGCATCCAGTGACTGTCTAAATATTCCCAAGCTTCACTGCCATCTAAAGCCCAATCAACTATATATTTTTCCTGCTTTAAAGTGCGCTCGATCGCTTTTCCTAGATCTGGCTCGTCTTCAACTAGCAAAACTCTCATAAGATTAATTTATAGCGGTAAATCCTTATACATTGTTAGCGGCAGCATCTACCCCACATCCAAGATCACATACTGACATGAAATCAGCATGAAATTTTATGACCGAAACTAATTGGATCGCAAGCCCCCGGGTTCATTCCAACGCGCAGGCTGACTGACGGGAATAAATCTAAAATCTAAAATCTAAAATCTAAAATCGATTGACTTCGCAGAAAAAGATGATTGTTGACAATTATTGACAACAAGTTGGAAATGTCTTATACTCAAATGCAATCAAATTTTTGAGAATCATTTTCAAGAAGTATGGGAGACTTATCCGATCGTCCCGCCATGAAAAAGCTGGGGCGCTGGAGTCGCCGCCAACTGCTACAGCTAGGAATAGCTGGTGCTGGGGTAGGGGGCAGCGCGATCGCATTGCAAAATTTGACCCAAAAACGATCGGCTGTGGCGAGAGTACCGCCAATGTCCGCCGATGCAGTCACCGTCAGCAATATCAACCCCATGCAAATTGCGCGGGATTTTGATTACGGCACGGTGACGCGCGAAAACGGGCGCACGGTACGCGAATTTCGCATGGAAGCTAATACTTCGATCGTCCAACTTAACAGCGCCGTCACTTTCAACACCTGGAACGTCAACAATCGCGTGCCGGGGCCAACATTGAGGGCAACTGAGGGCGATCGTATCCGCGTTCTTTTTTCTAACAAAGCCGGACATTCTCACTCCCTGCACTTTCACGGCGTTCACCCGACAGAAATGGACGGCGTTAAACCTATCCGAAACGGCGCTGCATTTATCTATGAATTCGACGCCGTTCCCTACGGCGTGCATCTATATCACTGTCACGTTGCTCCCGTAACGCGTCACATCGGTAAAGGACTATATGGTATGTTCATCATCGATCCGCCAAAACCCCGTCCTCCCGCCGATGAAATCATGTTAATCATGGGAGGATACGACGTAAACGACGACGAAAAAAACGAACTTTACGCTTTTAACGGGTTGCCCAATTATTACATGAACAACCCGATCCCTATTTACCGAAATCAGCTAATCCGGCTGTACGTTCTCAACATGATTGAGTACGAAGCGGCAGTGACTTTTCACTTGCACGGCAACTTTTTTGACGTATATCGCACGGGAATGACTTTAACTCCCACTGAAAAAGCTGATGTAATCACAATGGGCGTAGCTGAAAGACATATCTTAGAATTTACCTACGGGTACGGCGGAAAATATATGTTTCATCCCCATCAAGATGCGATCGCCGAAGCAGGCTGCATGGGTTTATTTGAAGTCATCGCTTAACCCAAATCGCGCCCCCCGAGTACAGCGATTCAAGTTAAGAAAGTCTTAAATTATCTACCCAATTTTCTCGCAAATAGGTAGAATCAATAGCTCGCAAATAATTGAGAAAGGTTCTTAATAACTTGCGAATCCAACTGCACCTAACGTAAAAATAATTAACTGCCATGTTACCATCCTTTCGCTTATTACCGACCGCCACTGCTACAGCCATCATCGTTGCTCTGGCCGGTTGCGTTTCCCCCCCCACAACCAGCAACACCGGCAGCACCACCTCACCGGGCGCCTCACCCACGGCGATTCCCGCAGCCACAAGCGGTCACAGCGGGAATCACGGCGGCAAGGGCGGGATTAACATCAATACTGCGCTGCTTTCGGAGTTAGATAAACTCGAAGCCAAGTTAGGAGTACCGGCACTTTCTAACAAGATTCAAGCCAGCCGTCCTTACGGGAAAGTCGAAGAATTGGTATCAAAAAATGTCATTACTCAACCCCAATTCGACGAAATTAAAGACATGGTGACTATTGAAGATATCGTCCTCACAGGTGAAGCCAAAGATGTAGACTTCATGACTAAAATGGGATTGATGAAAGGGCATCTTATCGTAGCAAAAGAACTCTTGGATCAAGGCAAACCAGACCAGGCCGAACCTCACATCGGACATCCAGTCGAAGAAATTTATGCCGATGTGGAAGATCAGCTAAACGAGCGTAAAATTACCGAATTTAAGACTACTTTAATTAAATTGCAGGATTTAGTTAAAGCGGGTGCAAAAGATCCGGCTCAAGTGAATGCGGAATTTGACACCTCAATGCAAGCAGTTGACGGAGCAATTGTCGCCCTTCCCGAAGCGCAGCGAAAAGATCCGAAATTCGTGCTGCAAGTGATTAACGGCTTGCTGGATACAGCTAATTCCGAATACGGAGCTGCAGTTGCTAACGGCAAAATTTCCGCAATTATTGAATACCAAGATTCGCGGGGTTTTGTCATGTACGCCGAAACGCTCTACAAAGATATCGCCGAACAAGTGGCTAAAACCAGCCCCGAAACCGACAAAGCAATTGTTGCCAGCATGACTGAACTTAAGGCAAATTGGCCAACTGCGATCGCACCCCCCGCCCCCGTAAAAACCACCGCAGAAGTCACCAAGCTAGTTAAAGCGATCGAAAGCGACAGTCAAAAAGTTCTCAAACCAGCATCCTAAAAACATCACTCTCATCAAGAGCGGTAATTGGTAAATAATCTGCCAATTACCTCCCTCATTAACTACTCCCATTCCTACCATAAAAAAATGAATTTTGGCGAAGCATTGCCCACATTTGTAATTACCCTCCGCGAAGGAGTCGAAGCCGCCTTAGTTGTCGGAATCGTTCTAGCTTGCCTCAAAAAATCAGGACAAAGTTATTTAAGTCCTTGGGTTTTCGGCGGTGTTGGAGTTGGACTTATTGCCAGCGCTTTGATAGGTGTATTGTTCGGCTGGACGATTCAAATTTTATCCACATCGAATCAGCCTTTTGCACCGATTATGGAGTCGCTGCTAGAAGCAATCTTTGGGCTTGTAGCGATCGCAATGCTGAGCTGGATGCTGATTTGGATGACCAAACAAGCGCGATTTATGAAAGCCGAAGTCGAAGGCGCTGTGAGTGCTGCTTTAAGGCAAAACTCTCATGCCGGTTGGGGCGTATTTAGTTTAGTTTTTATTGCCGTTGTGCGCGAAGGGTTTGAAACTGTTTTGTTTGTCGTCGCCAAGTTTCAACAAGGCATTATTCCAGCTCTCGGCGCTTTGGGAGGAATACTTTCAGCAGCCGGACTTGGTGTCCTGCTGTTTAAATGGGGAGTCAAAATTAATATCCGCCTGTTTTTCAAATATATGGGCATTTTATTGCTCTTCATTGTAGCAGGCTTAGTGGTATCTACTTTGGGACTTTTTGACAGCGCGATGAATATTTTATCGCAAACAAATCGCGAATCAGCCGCACTGTGTTTCTATTACGAAAGATTTGCCAAAGTGCACTCTTGCATTCTCGGGCCGATGCTGTGGAATACCTCGAAACTGCTTCCCGAAGAAAAGTTTCCCGGGTTGTTGTTGAGTGCGCTGTTTGGCTACACGGATAAGCTCTATGTCGTGCAGGCGATGGCTTATTTCGTATTTTTAATTACCGTCGGCGGGATTTATTTTCAAAGTTTGGCAGGTCGAGTGTTTTTCGCGTTCAAAAAAAGCTCAGGTAATGAAATAGGAAATTAAGTGCGATCGAAACGCGATCGGCTTTTTAGTGGAAATGCAGGACGCAGTTGTTTGTTGCTAATAACTAAGCTGCTACGCATCTAAATTGAATATAGAGACGGGCATCCTGCCCGTCCCACAATAATTGTAGAAAAATTGATTGTCAAATTAGATGCACAACAGCTTAATGCGCCCATAAGTTAGAGCGGATTAGGAAATCAGCTATCTATTGATTGAAGGTAAAACGACCGTCAACTTTTTCTCCGTTAATATCTGCCGTAACTTTCACGGGATAACTTCCTGCATCTTTGCCGGGAAACACCACAGCGTAATGTTTGCCCTCAGCATCATACTTGAGAGCTAGGGTTTGCTGCTTTCCATTCGGCAACTGCACTTGAGCCGTCACTTTCGCGTTAGGAACTGGTTCCTTCTTATCCCCTTTTTGCAAATAAAGATCTAAATGAGTTCCGGTAGCTTCTTTTTCAGGTACAAACTCTAAATGGTAAGCTCCAGACTTTACAACTTGCCCCCCTTGAGTTGCTTTTGCAGGAGCAGCGGCGGGAGCCGAAGACGCAGGTTGAGAGGCGACAGGAGAGGAGGCTGGACTACTATTTGGATCGCTTGCTTGGTCGCCTTTACTGCAAGCTCCCAAAAACAGCAATCCGACACTACCTAGAACAATTAAATTTGACTTGAGCGATTTCATTGGTTTGACTCCTTGCTGACTGACACTAATTAGAAAATATCACACATTAACTACCTTCCCGTCTTCAACAACTGGTTGAGGTTGTTGAGGTCGTAAGAAATGCCCAAATTGAGCATACAAAGCTGGCAAAACTAACAGAGTCAAAGCAGTAGAAGTAAACAATCCGCCTAAAACTACTACCGACAAAGGTTGCAGAATTTCCTTCCCGGGGCCGCCTTCTAAGACTAAAGGTGCTAAACCCAAAGCTGATGTTAAGGCGGTCATCAGGATGGCGTTCAGCCGTTCCATCGAGCCTTTAACAATAGCT
>NZ_JANMZH010000473.1:0-15275 GCF_031383065.1 Microcoleus sp. OTE_8_concoct_300
GAAGTTTAGAAAATCTTAAGGTTCTGATTTAATTTGCTTAAATGTGGTTAAAGTTAATGATTTTTAAAAGTTTTTTTTAGTTATTTAGTAATGCACAAATTTAGGTGTTTGTCAAATTAATTTAGATGCGTTTACCCTGCATCTCCCACTTTCCTTAAACTCAATGTCTCCAAATTCAAATCGCCTAACAGAATGATTTGTCCAGGGTTAACTACACCCTGTTGTACTAAATTTTGCATAACTTCTTGTCCCAATCCCTCAACGGCAGAACGAGCAATTTCTGGGGGAATTCCTCGACTGCGAAGGTCAATGCGGTTAATGGAAATCTCATTTTTATCCATGATTCATCCTCTCAACTAAGTTGGCGTAAACACCGAATTGTTCTCGACTTACCGAACGGTTCAGTTTGTCATACTCCCGTTTGACACAAACCACAATCTGTTCCATAGTTAATTTCGGATTGAGCGAGGGCGATCGTTCAATTTTTAAGTTTCCTGCGGTTTGCAAGCAGGCATTAAACACGATCGAGCGAATATTGCCACCTGCGAGGGGAAATTGTTTGGCAACAAAATCAAAATCGATTTCAGAAGCATCGACTTTTTTCGGAATTGCTTGCTGCCAAATCTTCTGGCGTTCGCGCACGTCTGGCAGCGGGAAATCAATGATGTAGCGCAATCGCCGCAAAAACGCTTCATCTAAATCTTTCTTACGATTGGTTGCCAGAATTGCTAATCCTTTGAACCGTTCCATGCGTTCCAACAAATAGCTGATTTCCAAATTAGCGTAGCGATCGTGAGCGTCTTTAACCTCGGTGCGACGACCGAATAGGGCATCTGCTTCGTCGAAAAAAAGCAGGGAATCGGAAATATCAGCGGCATCGAAGAGTCGTTTCAAATTCTTCTCTGTTTCGCCGATATATTTGTTAACGACTTGGGAAAGATCGATCCGATACATAGGAATCTCTAACTTGGTGGCTAAAATTTCCGCCGCCATTGTTTTTCCTGTCCCTGGAAGTCCGGCGAATAGAACCGTAATTCCGCACTCGTTCCAAGTTTTCCCCGTTCCCCATTCGTAGTGGACTGTCGTCAGGGATTTCATGGCTTGATAAATGTCGTCGAATAGGGCTTGCTGTTTGGGAGGCAAGACTAATTCTTCGGCGGTAAATCGAGGGGTAACGGCTTGGGCTAGTTCGCCAATATCGAGGTCTAATTCGGCGCGACAGGCGGCAATTAGATCGGTTTCGTTGATATTGGCATCGGCTGCTTGCAGTCCCATGCAGATGTTTTGAATCGTGCCTTTTTCGTAGCGAAAGCGGCGAGAACATTCGGCAATGCTGTTTGCGATAATTGGATCTGTTGTTCCTAAAGTTTGCTGCCAAAAATTGACGCGATCGCCATAGGATAGCTGAGGAACCTCAAGGATCGGGAGGAGTAAATCGCTGGGGATGTGAGTTAACTCTTTTCGATCGCAGATACCGAGAAAAATGGCAATCGGCATCGATTGCAGAGAAAGTAGAAAGTGGCTTTTTTCGCCTGCTTTCGCCGAGGTGCGATCGCTGGGAATAAATAAATCCTGTCCAGTTAACCAGCAGAGTGTTACCAAGGATTTGAAATAAGTACCTTTCTCTAATAGGGCGAGATTTCCTCTCAATTCCACTACCTCTCGCTGGGTGATCTGCGAGATGCCTTGAACCACTTCTGTGACGATCGTACCTCTCGATGCCTGAATGGGAACTATCCGCAGCCCATCGCCCCGTGCCCGCCCTGTACTAAGTCGGAGTGCCACAAGATGGGCGCGATCGATCGGGCTTTTAGGGGCGGGCAAGATGCCCACCCCATAATCAACTTCATCTGTTGTGGAATGGGCATCTTGCCCGTTCTTAAAAATAGTGCAAGATCTCAGTTTTAACGGAACCAAAACCTGGGGCAAGGGAGAATGGGGAAACAATAGGCGATTGACTATTAGCGGAGATACAACTAGAGGACTTTGCCAATCCACACCGATCGCAGAATCAGCATCATGAGTAGTTTGTAACAAGCCATAGCGCCATAGAGGATGTTCCGAATCGGCGATCGACAAAACCTCTTCCGGTACTTCCCATAATTTCTGGGCTAGGGCTAAATTAGGGTGATTAGCTGTTGAGTCGTTGAGGCAAGCGGCGATTACCTCGCTGGCTGCACGATCGAAAGAGACGATCGAACCTAGCGCCAGAATAAAAGTCGAAACCTCATCCAACGCCAATGTATCAACAACCCAGCTAAAGGAACCCCGCACCACAGGATAATTTTTAGGTCGATCGGCAGTTAGTTTATCGGTGAGATATTTAGCAGTCGGATCGCTTTGATAAAACTGACATTTTTCTTCCCAATAGCGACTCATATCCAGCGCTTCGGTCAATTTATTTGTCAGGGGAGGTAGCGAGGCTGACGACGCGAAAGTTATGTTTTCCTGTAAGTGCCAACGCCAACTAATTTCGCGCCGCAACCGCAGCGTAACTTGCCGCAGCCAGTAATTTGCCAGAACATCTTCGGTCTGCAAACTAGGTGAAAAGGTGATAAATTCTTGTCGGCTACTGATTGTGTTCATGGAATCATCACCTCCGGGCTGTTTTGAGCTTGCTGACCGTTTACCCGCAGAATGACACGATAAGTTCCCGGTGAAGTATCTGTAATCTGCACTCGCAATTGTGTTTGGGCAGGAGGGCCCGGTCCAATCTCCACAAACTTATCGAACACCTTGACTGTTTTGCCATTTTGGTAAAGTGCTACGAAAACATCATCGCTGGCTTTTCCTAGTAGAAAACCCTCTAAATTAAGATTGCCGTCAGAGAATGCAGCACCAGTAATAACAGGTAACAGACTCGCGACTAATAAATTGCTCGATCGGGCTTTTCCGTTAGGCAAGCTTTCCACAACGCAGACGGGATGGCTTCCCGCAGAAATAACGGTACCATCCCTAATGTTGCCGTTCAACTCGCACTTCAAAATATCTGGCGACTTGGCAACTATTGGCAGTTCCACCGGACCCAAACGGACTGTTAGGTTAGATAGAGCTAAATTATTTCCCCGAATGCTTAGGATAGACGGTTGTGGGGGATCTGGAAAAACAGGGGGAAGTGGAGGAGCGATTTTGAGCGGGGCGATCGCATCAATTTTCGGCCCCATCGAAGGCAGTACGGGAATTTGAATTCCTTTCGCACCAATAATCGTATCGTTAACATAATCGACACCCACCAGTAGCGAATAGGAAGACAATTCAGCCGTTGCAATCATCACCGGACGCACTTCAAAACCAATGGAACAGCGATATTTTTCCTCGGCGCCTTGCATCAACTTAGAAATCAGTTCCGAAGAGGTGGGATCGAAAGTAATTTTTAACGCTTCCGGATTGGAATTGAGGGCTTGAAACACATCTGGTGGCAAACTAATTAACGGTAAGAAGGACAATTCTTGAAGAACGCGCATTCCTTCTCCCAAGTATTCGTGCGACTCAATACTATCGCTGTCTCCCGCTTCGTCAAAGGCAGTGAGTAGATACTTGAGAACGAGCCACAGAGGAGTTGATTGACCAGGATCGAGCGATCTATTTCTCAGATGAGGATCGATCTGAATTTCGTAAAGAAATAGATTCAATCTGGGATTGGTTATGCCTTCACCCGACATTTCCGGTTTGCCAATTCTGACATTGCTAACCGTACCTGCTAAACGCGCCAATAGTCGATCGCGCAGCAGTTGACTAACTGCCCCTATTGCTTTTCCAGTATCTGCAAGTGCCACGATCGCAAATCTCCTAACTAACGAATATAGTGTCGGCTGAGTCGAGAAGTTTGACTAACGGGTTTGACCTCCTGTTGGGATTTCATTGGTAATGGTGGCTTTTTTACCTCCGATTGAGGCGCTTCAATGGTTAAACTAATTGTGCTGATCGACAACACAAAATTCTGATTTTTTTGAGCTGGGTAATTTGGGATTTGGGAATTGAGATTTGGGAATTGGGATTTGGGAATTGGGAATTGGGATTTGGGATTTTTCTGTGGTGTTTCTGCTACCCATTCCCGAACGGTTTGTAAATTGATTTGACGGGTGGGAGGCAAGTTATTTTCTTTGGGACTTTCCTTTGGTTGGCGAGCGGGTAGTGTGGATTTTTCGCTTGGCAACTCCTTAGAAGTATCACCTTCTGGGAGATGTTCTGAGAATAAGGGAGTTTCCGGCGAGCTGGTTTTTTTTATAACTACATTATTCGTGCGATTTTCCAGAAATTGCTCCGACTCTACTTGATGATAAGACTGCGGTAGGTTCGGAAAAGTTTCTGCATCGAGCGCGTTTTGAGATGGCGTAGCTTGTGGGGATAAACTTTCTATCGGCTGCTCTTTAATTATTGTTCTTTGAACCTCCCCTCTGGGTAAAAATGATTCTCTTTCGACTTTAGGAAGTGGAATAAAATTTTCGTTTTCAGTATCTTGTTGAGTCGAAAATTGTGACGCAACAAGATTCTCATTCTCAATTTTTTGGGTGACTTTCAACTCGTTTGTCTGAGTTTCTTGCTTCCCAATTTCCTGAGTCTCTTCAATCGGCATTGGTACAATTTCATTGCTAATTTGAGGTACCAGCGCACCCGGGAAGTTCCTGCAATCAGAGATTTGACCCCTTTCTAGAGCAATCCCAGTTTGTTGAATGAGTCGATAAAAATAGCCGATCATCGATAATTTTCCTCCCGATCGATTAGAGCCAAATAACGCGATCTCCGCCCAGGGGGAATGGCGAGAATCTCCGATTCGCTCCAGTGATAATGCGATGCCAAACGATGAATAGTTACGATTAATTGTTGTTGCACTCCATATAATTGTTGAAGCGCCCATGCACCGAGATCGAAATACTGTAGATTTTCACTGCCACAGTAAGGACAAATCACCTGAAGATTAAAATTAACGAGCGGATCGATCTCTTCCATGACTTGATTCAGCATTTCTATCCAATCCTTTTCTTGGCTATAGACTTGCTTAAAAGTCGATGGTTGTTCCGAAACAAGCAAACTTTGCACCATTGCTAAAGTTGCCGAACCTTCATCAGAAAAATGCTGTTCTTGCCATAATCTTTGGTCGTTTCCTGTGGGTTTTCGGAGCGATATTTTTTCATTAGCGATCGCAATTTCTGTTTTCTGGTTCTCAGATTGCTGCTGTAGTCGAGTGATTTCTAGCAGAGGAATCGTAATTTCCATCTGCCGCTGACACTCTAGGTTCGAGCAGCGCAGGTTAAGGTTGATTTTTGAGCTATTTGATAAACTGGCTAGGGTTAATAAATATTCAGTCCGCTTGCCGATTTCCAAATTCCCGAAAAAGCTGGAATCGAGCTTGGCTTCCTCACGGTTGCTGATACAACACTCTAATATCTGCATCTCCAAGTCTGGGCGCCGCGTTTGATGAAAGTCAATCTCCAAATCTTCCGCAAACCATCCAAACGGACGCAGGAATAATTTGGTTTTCTCTTCATCAATCCCCGAAGAGGATGTTACATTGCTGGTTATGTCCGACCTCAACATAGATGTGAACCTCTTTTCGATCGCTAATCAGCTTGAAAATTTTCTCAGGTAGATTGATCTAAAGAAACAGGGAACAGAAAACACGGAATATCCCACTTATCCAATTCTCAATTCCCAATTCCCAACAGCACGACACGGAAGTCACGGATACACGGATAGCTATTTTTCCTTATGCTCTATGCCCTAGGTCTTATGCCCAATTCCCAATTACTATTTAATCAATCAGGGTTCTGTAAATGAGGGCTCAGTTGGTTCACTAACTTCATAATCTCGCTCCCAACCTTCATGCTGAAGCTCAATGCTTTGAATTGCGATCGCATTGGCACTGGCATCGAGTTCGGGTAAAGCCGTATATTTGGAAATCCAAGTGCGATAAATTTTGTAGGAGATGGCAAGTTGACCCGCCTCATTCATCATTTCAATAATGATGTCTTTGCGAAAATCTTTGAGCGAAACCTCTGCACCCAAACCAGAACCCCAATTCCAAATCTTATTTGCCCACTGTTCAAAATCTCGATCGTGCGTCACACCGCGTTCTAGGGAAATGGCTTCGTACTTGCTTTGTCCTGGCGATCGGCGCACGGTACTGGGGTCGCCTCCCACGCGGTGTTCGACTACTTCCGTCGTCCGTGTGAGCGCCCCTACTTTACTAATTCCCGCCACATATCGACCGTCCCATTTGACGCGGAATTTAAAGTTTTTATACGGGTCAAATCGGTGGACATTATTAACGGTAAATTGAGCCATAATTTTACTCCTTTGCACTATGTGAGTTCTGTTTCCTCTTCCCTCCAGGGTAAGGTGCGCATTGCGCACCCTACGGATAGAGTTGATGTGTCTACGATCGCTCCCGATCAAAAGGGAGTTTAGGTAATGATATTACCAGCGATTTGCTGGAATTTGATAATCACAAACTCGGCAGGTTTGAGGGGGGCAAAGCCAACAATAATGTTGACAATGCCGAGATCGATATCGTTCTGGGTTGTCGTCTCTTTATCGCACTTGACAAAATAAGCTTCTCTCGGCGATTTCCCCTGAAATGCACCTTGGCGGAACAAATTATTCATAAAGGCGCCAATATTCAAGCGAATCTGCGACCAAAGCGGTTCATCATTTGGCTCGAATACCACCCACTGAGTACCGCGATAAAGGCTTTCTTCTAAAAATAGAGTTAGCCTCCGTACAGGAATGTATTTCCACTCCGAAGCGAGCCGATCGGCTCCTTGGAGGGTACGCGATCCCCAGACGACACGCCCCACTCCCGGAAACGATCGCAAACAGTTAACTCCCAACGGATTCAACTCGCCATTTTCCCTGTCTGTGAGGCTGACACTCAAAGCTGGCACGCCATTTAAAGTTGCTTCCAACCCCGCAGGCGCTTTCCAAACACCTCGTTGAGCATCGGTACGCGCAAAAATCCCCGCTATTGCACCGCAAGGCACAAAGGTTTCAATCTGATTGTCTCGTAAGAGATTGGCTTGCCTCAGACGCGGGAAGAAAATTGCTGCATTTTTGCTAGTAGTTTCAATATCTGTGCCGATTATCCCTGCTTTTGCAGCATCCTTATTCATCCAATCAGAGGGAGGATCGATTAATAGCATTGCCCGACGTTCCTCGCAGTAAGTTGCGGCAAATGCAATTAAATTTGGCTCGATATCACCATCAAGAACGTGAGGAGGAATGCACAGCAAATTAAAGAGGTCTGCTTTCTTCAATGCGTACAAACCTTCCTTATTATCTTCTTTACCATCCCCAGTAAAATCTCCTACATTCAGCGTGTCTCCATCGGATGCTCGATTCGGTTCTTCTACTAGACTATTAGTGGGAGCAGGGTTATCTCCCCACACATCTTCTCCAGGTTGGGGATTAAGATGGGGCGCTGGTATCGCACCGGGTAAACTATCAACGCGAACCAGACGGGACTCATTTGCCAGAACATTAGTCACTTGCCTGCGACTGGCTACAATGGAAACGTTGCGAAACTCCTCTGTCAACCCAGTTTTGGTATCGCGAACGGTGAGATTAAACAAATCGGTGACTTCAAGATCGTAACGATCTGCCACTTCTGGCGATACATCGTGGTCTATCCGCGCCCTTAAGAAGTTTCCCCAAGCCCCAGGATAAGAGGCTTCTAGCATCAGTCCATTCGCATCTATACTAGCGTAGGTGGGTTTGCCTGCCTCCGGATGATAGAGGCGAACGATAATTGCTTGACTTCCGCCATTGAGATAAAAATGGCGCACGGCATAACTCATACTGCTTTCGACCCACAACCCGCCGAAAATTCGCTCGTAATCGCCGTAGCTGTTAATCGTAATCGGATCGTTCACAGGCCCGCGCCAAGCACGTCCAATGAAAGCAGTGATGGAAGTAGCAACCCCCGTAATGGTACGAACGCCGCTGGGAATTTCTTCAATATAAACGCCGGGATAGGTAGGAGTGATGGGCATAATTCATTCCTCTGGTTGGCATGGATTTAGACAGATTTAGACATATCGAAGCTTTAAGGCGTTGCATCCCGTCCGACGAGAATTTCGATCGCAGCTTGTTTTCCAGAGTTATTAGTGAACGTGAGAGTTTTCGGAGCTACCCCTAATGCAGAGACAGCTCCCATTCCAAAGTAGACATGAGGTTGATCAAGGGCGATGGTTGAAGAATCCGGAAGAGGTTCTGCTTCACTGACGATATAGTTTAGAGCGGAACTATATACACTAGACTGAATCAGCAGAAAGCTAACATGGCCTGCATCTCCGGGTTGAACCTTAACAGATTTTTCCTCTCCATCGGGTTCGATCGCCACTTCAATTTTGTTGTAAGCTTCCACAGATTGAGATTTGGAAATGAGGACTTTGGGGCCTCCGACGACTTGGACGTTCAAGGCTAAGTTGATAGTTGCCATAAGAGTTATTTGGAATTAGGAATTATTCAAGTTTCATCCCCGGTGTTAACGCACGGGGCTTTCACGCGAAGCGCTGTAAACTGGAGAGTGGACTGGGTAAAAATTGGCGATCGCCGGCATCAAAAATTTACCTCCTAATGTTTTTAGAGAAAGTAATTTGTCCTACCATGCTGAGATGTAGTTTGTGTAGGCTGGATTAATACCAAGAAATTTTACCTCTATCAACTGCCAAACTCGTTGCTTGATTGAGCAGATATGATATCTTTCTTCAACTAGGGTAGATACAACTAAAAATATTGTCCTGTTCTTGGCAACACCATGTCATTGCGAACAGCTATTGTTCGAGACTATAACTCGAAAAATGAAGCTAACGCCGAATATATAGCAATATTTACAAAACGTAAGGTTTATTTATCTGGTTCTACCGAACTTAGTATGTAAGAAATCGCGGAAACGCTTATGTAGAGATAGTTTGCCTAAAAATTAATAAAAAGACAACTATCATAAACTCAAACCCTTGCCCAATCACGCGATTGGCTGTTTCTAGGGCACATCAAGCATAGCAAGTTCGGTAGAGCCATTTATCTTAGCTCAGGTACTATTCTGAAAAACGGGTTCTCCGGTCAGTTCCACAAGAAACTTGATGTGTTGTGGAACGGGTCGGAGATCCTGTGGCTGAGATTGGTGCGCACCTGTCCTCAATCAGTATTATTTCATCCGGCTCGACAGCCCTCCCTTTTCTGCTAACCAATCTTTCACTTGTTGGTCGATCGCCCTGCACCAAGTAGTAGAATAAGGGACAGCACGAATCCATGATTAAGACCAGATAAAAAAAAGCCACTGTAGGTAAATCCTAAATCCCACTGGTTGTCAACCAGCAGCAATCTAAAATCTAAAATCTAAAATCTAAAATCTAATAGAGGAGGGCAAAATTTTGGACGAACTCAGAGCAGCACTAGAATTGGCAACAGAAGAAGAATTGCAACAACTAACAGAACTTCTGTTCAGCCGCAAGTTTAACCCTTTAGATTACGTGCAAACCCCCGCACCCATAGACGTACAAAGCCGCGATCGCCAAGCATGGCTAGACGCCCTAGAGCAGCGGTTTCGCTATCTTGCAGCCGACGGGTTGACGGTACTCAGAGGGCGAACCGAACAAGTAACTTACAGACAAGCACTAATTCAAGTTTGCCACTATCTCAAAATCCCTTATCCCAAACAGTTGTCAACCACCGACTTAGAGGCCGAAGTATTTCTGCACTTAATGGGCCGCGCCTGGAAGCGTTTACCGGCCGAGGAACAGCAAGCGCTGACAGTGCGCGTACAGCGAGCGATCGTTGAGTCCAAACTCTCAGAACCCCTGCCAATTTCTGCTGAAAAAGACCCGCTCGGTTTACTGTTCAAAGGCGGCAGTGCTTTAGCTGTCAGTTCCATATTAAAACCAATATTGCTTAAATTGATGGCCAATCAATTTGCGCTGCATTTTGCCACCTATGAAATGGCAAAACAAGCCGTGGTTACAGGGACTGCAACCGCAGCAACTCAGTTTCAAAATTATGTCGCAATTCAGACAGCGCGGCGCGGTATGGCTGTGAGTGCCGCTCGTTACGGTGCGACGCGGAGCGTGTTCTCGTTTCTCGGCCCGGTGATGTGGACTTGGTTTTTCGCGGATTTGGGTTGGCGATCGATTTCCACGAACTACGGCCGAATTATCCCGACTATTTTTGCCTTAGCTCAAATTCGATTAACGCGATCGGAATGCGTTTGGGAACTAGCTTAACGATTGTAGATTGTAGATTTTAGATTTGAGATTGGGAGTGTGGGTGAGTATCAAAAATCGGTTGAAATTAGCTGCCAAACTGACAGCCAAAAATCTCAAGTCTCGACTCCAAAAACATCCCGATCGCCGCCTGCAAATCCCTTGGAATTTCGCTCAAGTGGGGATGCTTATTTTTCCCTTAATTCCGATTTTGGGAGCTTTAGGTTTATTCCTGGGATTAGCCGGCACTTGCAAGCAAAAGTTCCGTCAAATTAGTCGCCGCCCGCTGAATAGAGGATTCGCAATTCTGAGCGCGCTGCTAGTCATCACAGCGGTTTTTGCCAACAACCGCATCGAGGCTTTTTTAGGGTTGTACAATTTCTTGCCGTTCTTTATATTGTTTGCCGCTTTCAGCAGTTTAATTCAAACTCTGCCTCAATTGCGGCAATTGTCTTGGATGATTGTAATTAGTTCAATTCCCGTGATAATTTTAGGCCTGGGACAGCAATTTTTAGGTTGGAGTGGCATCGATCAATTGCAGCCTGTTTTTGGCTGGGTACTCGTGCCCAAAGGCAATCCCCCCGGCCGCATGGCTTCTGTGTTTATGTACGCTAATATTTTAGCTTGCTATCTGACAATTGCTTTTATTTTAGCACTGGGACTGTGGATCGAAGGCTTCGGAAGGAAGAAGGAAGGCACGACACGGATACATGGATTAATTATTGAGCAAAAGTCGGGAGTCAGGAGTCAGGAGTCAGAAGAAAGAGGTTCGAGGGAAGAAGGAATATTAATGCCCAATGCCCAATGCCCAATGCCCAATGCCCAATGCCCAATGCCCAATTACCGATTCTTATTTTTAAGTTTTGCAGTGATCGGAAATGCTGTTGCTTTGATTTTTACTAATTCTCGCAATGCTTGGGGGCTGGCAGTTTTGGCAGTTTTGGCTTTTGCATTTTATGCGGGTTATAAAAAATTATTAGCGGCAGTTTTTAGTGTGGGTAGCACAGTTTTTTTGTCTGCTTTTGGCCCCGAACCTTTACGGCAGTATTTGCGAATAATTGTCCCGGCTTTCTTTTGGGCTAGACTCACCGACGAGATGTTCCCAAATCGACCGACAGCTACTTTGAGAACTACTCAGTGGGAATTTGCTTGGTCGATGACTCAGCAGCGTCCTTGGACTGGTTGGGGATTGCGAAATTTTACGCCTCTCTATCAAGCTCAAATGCAAGAATGGCTTGGTCATCCTCACAGTTTGATACTGATGTTGACTGCGGAAACGGGAATACCCACAACGCTTTTGTTGTTTGGTTTAGTTGGCTGGGTTTTGGCTAGGGGTGTTTGGCTGCTGGCCCATTGGCCACTTTGTCCTGCGGATATCAAACATGAGCAAATAGCAACACTGGAAAAAGTGGAAAATGCTTTAGATCTCAATCAAAAATCTATAACTAATAGCACAAATCAGGTGGCTTGTCAAGATTTAAGAGCGGCCGATCGCCTAATTTTTTTCAGTTATTTATTAGCCTTCGTCGCCTGTACACTATTTAACACTGTAGACGTGACGCTGTTTGATTTCCGACTCAATACTACAAGCTGGTTGCTGTTAGCCGCAATTTGCGGAGTCAGCCAGAGGGAATAGGGCATCGGGCATCGGGCATCGGGCATCGGGCATCGCGCATCGGGCATCGCGCATCGCGCATCGGGCATCGCGCATCGCGCATTGGAGGCAGAACCGGGAAGGTTATTGATAACAAATAACCAATAACCAAAACAACTGCTAACAGTCAACAGTCAACAGTCAACAGTCAACTGCCAACTGCCGACTGCCAACTGAATTCTTTTATTCTACCGTCACCGACTTCGCCAAATTGCGCGGCTGATCCACATCCAAACCCCGACGCGCCGCAATGTGATAAGCCAACAATTGCAGCGGAATCACTGTCACAATCGGCGACAACAATTCATCCACCAAAGGCACCGGCAAAACGTAGTCAAAAATATCGGCTTCCGCCACACCTTGCTTCGGCGTGACGCCAATTAAACGGGCGTCGCGAGCCTTGGCTTCCTGAGCGTTGGAAAGCACCTTTTCGTAGACGCTACCGGGCATGGCGATCGCCACTACAGGCACTTTCGCATCCAAAAGGGCGATCGGGCCGTGTTTCATCTCTCCCGCCGGATATCCTTCGGCGTGAATGTAGCTAATTTCCTTCAGTTTCAGCGCCCCTTCCAAAGCAATCGGAAAGTTAATTCCCCGCCCCACAAAGATAAAATCTTGGGTTTCCGTGAACTGGTGGGACAATTCCTCCACATACTGTTCTTGAATCTCCAAAAACTTCTCAATTTCCGCCGGCAACTGGCGCAAACCAGTAATAATTTCGGCCAATCTCTCAGTGCTGATTGTTTGCCGCTGGTGCGCCAAATCCAAAGCTAAGAAATAGAATGCCATCAACTGAGTCACAAAAGTTTTAGTCGCAGCAACGCCGACTTCTATACCGGCGTGGGTATTGATCACGTGCGGCATCATGTGGGCGATCGAACTTTCAGTCCTGTTAGTAATGCCTAACATTCTCGCCCGGAATTTATCAGTAAAACCCGCGCGGCGCTGCTGTTCCATCCCCAAAGCAGCCAGCGTGTCCGCCGTTTCTCCCGACTGTGTTACCCCAATAGTTAAAGTATTTGCTGTCAGCGGTGCCGGTGCGTAGCGGTACTCAGAAGCGTACTGCACCGCAGTGGGAATATTAGCTAATTGTTCCAACAAATATTTGCCGATTAGCGAGGCGTGCCAGCTCGTTCCGCAGGCGAGAATGGAAATTTGTTCGACATCGGCGCAAAGTTCCTTGGGCAAGTTGAGATTGATGGGAGAGCGCGGATTTTCCGGCTGCCACTCGCTGTCTAAATAAGCCTCCAAACAAGCTCGGACTACGGCGGGCTGTTCATAAATCTCCTTGTGCATGAAGTGTTTGAAGCCTTGTTTTTCGACTAAAACCGGACTCCAACCAAGGATGCGCGGGCTTTTTTTCAGCCTTTCCCCTGCAAAGCTGTAAACTTCTACTCCCATCGAAGTTAGCCTTGCCAATTCGCCATTTTCCAAGGACAAAACAGTGCGGGTGTGAGATACTAAGGCCGGCGTGTCGGAAGCGCAGAAAAATTCGCCTGCACCAAAGCCAATCACCAAAGGAGCTTGCTGTCTAGCGACAATTATTTCCTCGGGAAAATCTGCACATATAACGGCGATCGCAAATGCTCCTTCTAATTTATTTACCGCCTTTAAAACAGTTTCCAAAAACGATAAATCAGCAACTTTCTCGGTTTTTTTATCTTTTTCTTCTTGCTTCTTGCTTCTTGCTTCTTGCAAAAACTCAGCTATTAAATGAGGAATAACTTCTGTATCCGTATCCGAGACAAATTTATGTCCCTTTGCTTTCAATTCTTTCCGCAACTCGCGATAATTTTCGACAATTCCATTTTGAACTACTGCAACTCGCCCGCTATTATCCAGGTGAGGGTGAGCGTTATATTCCTCGGGTTTGCCGTGAGTTGCCCAGCGGGTGTGCCCGATGCCGATGGGAGCCAGAGAGTCTATCTCTGCTAGCTTTTCCCGGAGGCTGTGCAATTTGCCCTTTGCTCGGATGCAGGTAATTTCTCCTTCGGAGATGGTAGCGAGGCCCGCTGAATCGTAGCCCCGGTATTCTAGTTTCTCCAATCCTGCTAGCAAAATCTCGCTTGCTGCTTGTGTGCCGATATAGCCAACGATTCCGCACATTTAACGTACTACTCCTGCTTAGCGATCGCAATAAAACTCAAGTTTTATTATTTTTACCTTCTTCGGGCCCCATAATGCAGATTCGGCGACAAAAAAAGAGGGGGCAATTTAATCGCCCCCTCTCTTGTGCCCGTAATTTGAGCGGCGTGTCGATCGATTTTTAGTAAGCTAGACCCATACTGCGAGTGGTTTCTGCTCCCAGGTAAACCCGGATGCTCAGAAAATCGGTGGGGCAAGCAGTTTCGCACCGCTTGCAGCCTACACAGTCTTCGGTGCGGGGAGATGAGGCAATCTGAGCTGCTTTGCAGCCATCCCAGGGCACCATCTCCAAAACGTCAGTCGGACAAGCCCGGACGCACTGAGTGCAGCCGATGCAGGTATCGTAAATTTTGACTGAATGAGACATTGAATAAAGGCTCCCAACGAGTCACTAAAAATTTGCTAGCTCTGCGAATTAACAGATTTGACGGCAAGGTGACACCGCTATAGCCTGCACAGAGAATTAAAGGTTAGTCTACCGCAGTGATTGGAAGCACTTCGCGAAAAAGCGACAAAACTTCACAGTTTTTTAGGGTTGAAGGGGTGTGTGACTCAGTAGTTTTGCCTTTGGGAGGTCGCTAAGGCAGCCCTGTCAAGGTGTGATCGACCTATTCACGTCATCCTACCGGTTGGCGATCAACAATAAATCTTGTTTATTGCCTCGCGATGGATGAAAAGAATCAGATTCAGCTTACGCCCGCAACGAAATTTCAGGCGTTTGAGAGCTTTCTTTACCACCTTGACGGAGCTGGGTCGCTAGGGACAAGCCTGTGGAGATATTCTTCATACTTCAATTTAGCTATCGACCTCAAGTCCTGCCTTTATCGAAAAGCTACAGCCTTTGTCTATTAAGGATTAGAGTTTTATATCTCTGTCTGTTTCCACAATGTATCCAAGTTTTTTCCTAAACTCCTTGACGATGCCACTCAGCTAAATGTATTATTGTATAATTAAATTATTTAACTAAAAGCTGTAAAGCTAAGCCAAACAAAAGGGTTTGCAGCTTTTAGTATCTCTACATTGGTGAATCTACTCTCT
Organism: Microcoleus sp. OTE_8_concoct_300; assembly: GCF_031383065.1. Classification (NCBI taxonomy): domain Bacteria; kingdom Bacillati; phylum Cyanobacteriota; class Cyanophyceae; order Oscillatoriales; family Microcoleaceae; genus Microcoleus; species Microcoleus sp. OTE_8_concoct_300. The sequence goes on from NZ_JANMZH010000473.1 coordinate 15,034, forward strand.
AACGGTTTGCAATTATCTTAACTACATACAGTCATCCTCAAGGAGTAAATCATGGAACCTGTAACAGCTATAGCTATAGCCAGTCCTATCGTAACTCTGATTCAGGGTAAACGCATCTAAATTAATTTGACAAACACCTAAATTTGTGCATTACTAAATAACTAAAAAAAACTTTTAAAAATCATTAACTTTAACCACATTTAAGCAAATTAAATCAGAACCTTAAGATTTTCTAAACTTCT
>NZ_JANMZH010000489.1:0-5238 GCF_031383065.1 Microcoleus sp. OTE_8_concoct_300
AAAATAATTAGTAACTGGTATGAAGTCCAAAGGAATCTATTCACTTCAGTTATACGTGAGCATATTTTAGCAAACTTTAGTAGTGGTGGCATTGTCTAGAATACATAGATGATGTTTTTTGTCAATGCGTAAGTCCTAGTATTGACCTTTGACCCTAATGCTTTCCTGACATCAAATTCAAATCCACTTTGGCCAGGGAGACCGACGATAATGGCTCTTTCCTCAATGTACCGCGCCAGTAAGTTCAGGTACTGCCAATGTAGAAAAGCGGGAAGAGGCAAGATAATGAGATCACAGTGGCGGGCTGCCTCTTCTGGGTTATCAGTGACCAGAAACGGATTGGCCACGAATTTAACACGATCGTTGTTTTCATTCCAAACAGTGACCGTCAATCCGTGACTGTTCATCTGCTCTCGCCATGTACAAACTTTGTCAGCTTTGTCGATGAAAACCCGAACTTCCACACCCGGAAGCATCGAAACAATTCCCGCTAGAGCATGGGAACCACTACCAGCGCCACAAACCAGAACTCGAATCGGCTCAACCATAGTTGACATTGATTTTCCCTAGATATATGGAATATGTTTCACCAGAATACAACGAGAAGGCATTACCATTTTTGAATTATTATCAATCGGAGACGAACACCCATTGGGAGTAAGTCCATTCAGCCTCAATCACTTCCATAACACAAACTGGAGATCAACCAATGAAACCTTATATTCCCATCCTGCTCGGTACTTATAGAAAGGGGCGGCAGAGCCTCAAGGTAGCCGAGTGGATTCTTGCACGCATGCAAGATCGCGATCGACTCAAAACAGAGCTCATTGACCTAGAAACCTATCGACTCCCGATTCTGGAAGAGCGATTTGATCACATGGAAAAACCTCCCTCCAATCTGCAACAGTTTTGCGATCGGCTCAGTCAGGCTGATGGGGTGTTGATTGTGGCACCGGAATATAAAGGCAGCTATCCGGGTATTCTTAAAAATGCTCTGGATTACTTACCGTCCCAGGCATGGGAACACAAACCAGTTGGCATCTGTACAGTATCGGCAAGCCAATTTGGTGGGATAAATTGTCTGGCTCAATTACGCCTCCTCAGTCTGGCTTTGGGGGGCTTACCGATCCCCGATCCATTCCCCATTGGTCAAGTCCGCGAGATGTTTGATGAGCAGGGACAGGTGCGCGATGTAAAGCTCAATGCAGAACTCGATGGTTTTATCAATGCACTGCTTTGGTATACGGAGGCTTTGGTCAACAAACGACAGATGGAGGCAGCTCGTTAGGGATTAGCTCCAGTGGTTGAGGTTCTGACGGGGTGACAACCCCGTCAGCTTGAGGTCTCTGTGCTCAGGCAGACAGCTCTAAGGTGACGTTTGTTTCATCAGGGAGCTCATCCTCTAGTTGCTGCAGACGAGGGTACTGATAAACACAGAGGGTTGCGATGACAAGCAACCCCCCCATGACTATATCTAAAAGAGCAATGCCACGACCTGGACCGAGCCCAATCATCTGAACAAAGGTGTTTGCCAACAACCCATCTGAGGTCATCAAGGGTTCAAAAACAAGCTCATCCAGAGGACCCGCTATGGCATACCCCAGGGTTATACCAGCAGTAGCAAGTGGCTCCTGTAGACTAAACACGCGACCTTGGACCTCAGGTGCAACTTTTTTCTGGAAAATCACTTGTACCAAGCCTGTGATAATGGGAAACATCATACACAAGAAAAAATCAGCGATCGTAAATAGATAGATGGAGGGGCGTAATCCTGACACTAGGATAAATAGCCCAGCAGCTACCATACATCCAAATAAGGTTTTGATGTGCTGTGCTTGTGATTTCCAAATCCCCATCAACAAGCTTCCAACCACTAGACCACAACTACTGATAGAGAGCACAGTTCCCAATCCCGTTGGCGATGTCATCGTCAAAATCAGAGGAGTTGATAATACACTAAAGGCTCCGATGACAACGTTGCTGGCAGCTAAGAAAATCATCAGTCCTAAAAGTCCAGGTCTCGTGATTAAGTACTGCCAACCATAGACCACTGCCTCGAAAAAGGGTTGAGGTTGAGTGAGTTCTCCATCATCGCCAACCTCAGGGAATCGCAGGAGAACAAGGGGCACAAGCGCAACAACTAAAGTGGCAAAGTCAATCAGAATAATGCCTTCAAGCTGGATCACTTCCAGAAGGATCCCGGCCAGAAAAGGCGCAATGATTTTAGCGACAGCGCCTCCCAATCTTGTCAGACCACTGGCGCGGATCAACTGGTCTTTCGGAACAAGCAATGTTGTCGCAGACAGATAAGCGGTAGATTGAAATGCCTCAAAGCAGGAACTGATGGCAGTAATGCCATAAAGAGTCCAGATTGAAAGATGATCGCTAACAAATAGCCAAGCAACAGTCAGGGTACATAGCCCTACACAGGAGTCTGCAATGATCATCGTCCAACGTCGGCTCCAACGGTCAACGAAGACCCCCGTCACTGGAGAGAGTAGTAGGCCGGGCACGCTGCTACACAGAATGAGTAATCCAAACTCGCTGACCGATCCTGTTTGTTGATAGATCCAGAGGTTAAGACCAAACGCCGTTAGGCGAGAGCCAATGAGGGAGACACATTGGCCGATCCAAACCAAGAAAAACACTCTGATTTCGTTAAAGGAACGATAGAACTCTAGCAACTATGTCGAGCCTCCAAGGTTAGCCAATAGTTAAAATTTTAGAGGATAACTAGAGTTGTGAGTCCATTCAGGGGGTAAAAAAAGCACAACATTTCTGGTAACATAACTGATAAAAATAAAAAACTATAGTATGCTTGCAGTATCTCCAAGGAAATCCGCCTAAGCTAGTTGTCTCAGGACAGTTGTTTGGGATTACTGCTCGTGTGAAACAGGAAGAAATCGCTCAAACAAATTATTGTCTGGCTTGTCAGGATTTGTAAGGTTTTGGGAAAGCTTTTGAGAGTGGAAAATATCTTCAAAAGAAGACAACTGAGGAGTAATGATGGTGTTGCTATCGCTGCATTGTCCGGGAATTTTCTGTATTGTGTCGCGTAAATGTATCAGAACAAACCCATGTCTGGACTAATGTCGAGAAGAGTTGTTGCAAGCAGCGGAGAATCGACCCAAGAGATTGAGGAGCAACAGGTTCATACAGTAGCCATTGTGGGACTCGGACCTAAGGGATTCTATTGCTTTGAAAGGCTGTTGGCCCAGTTCAATGCTCGCCCTTTGAACACTCCTCTTCGTATTCATGTTTTTAATCGTTCCCCTCATTTTGGGGCTAGCCCTATTTACGATCCGGATCAGCCTGAATACATCAAGGCCAACATTAACGCTGCGGTGATTGATTTGTGGGATGCACCCGATCCGCCGATCGTAACCGGGAGAGGACCAAACTTTGTGAACTGGTACCATGAGACAATTCAGCCACCTCAGCCTTTGACGGGGGAAGAGTATCTCTCCAGGAGCGTTATAGGCCGCTATCTCATGGAGGGATTTCGTGATCTCCTCAAACAGCTTCCCTTGAATGTAACAGTTTTCTGTCATGTGGCAGAGGTGCTTGATATTCGACCCCAACGACAGGGATATGAACTAGAGTTTGTGGCCCAGAAGGGATATACGGAAACTATTAAAGTTGACAAGATCCTGCTTGCTACTGGTCATTCTTCCCTCACACCGGGCTATGAGGAAAAGCGCTATCAGGACTTTACTCTACAGCATCCGATCGCAACATTCATCCCGTTTGTGTATCCCGTAGTAGAGGTTATGGGCAAAGTTGCAGCAGGTGCCAAAGTCGCTATGAAGGGCATGGGATTGACGTTTATCGATGCGGTTCTGGAATTAACTGAAGGTCGCGGTGGTCGTTTTGAGCGCTCAACGGACGGGACACTGTCTTACATAGCCTGTGGCAAAGAACCTCGATCGATCTTCCCCTTTTGTCGTAGTGGTCTGCCGATGGTGCCTAAAGTTGATAGGGTGATTGATTTACCACCGCTCACTTTTTTGACTGACAATGCGTTGGCTAACCTGAGGCGGCAGGCACCTGGGGGCAAACTTGACCTGGAGAGGGATCTGTGGCCTCTTGTGGAGTTGGAGATGCAGCTTTGCTACTACCGAGTGGAGATGAAGACTGATGAGGATCGAGACCGACTGGTAGCCTGCGGGAATGATGCGGAGGCGGTACGCCTGGTCATTGAGGACTACCTGCTGGCCCATCCAGAGCAGGCTCGATTTGACTGTTGGCAGGTGCTGGAGCCAATTGGTGACCGTCGTTTTGCAACTGGAGAAGAGTTGACCGACTTTATCGGACGCTACATGGAGCAAGAAATTGCCCGCGCTTACCGAGGCCCGACGCAGTGCGGTATCCGGGCTGCTATTGATATTTGGTATGAAGTCCGCAAAACGTTGGGTTTAGTTCTACAGTTTGGGGGGCTCACCCCAGAGTCACACAAAAAGTTAGTAGAGTATTATTTCCCCAGGTTCAAACGAGTTTCCTTTGGCCCTCCCATTCTTAATATTGAAAAGCTCCTGGCCCTCCTAAAGGCTGGATTATTGGATTGTTCAGTGGCACGCAGCCCTCGCCTACGGCTCGATGAGGTCAATGAGTGTTTTGAACTTCAGTGTGATGAAATTCCTAAAGCTGTGGTACAAGTTGATACTCTGATTGATGCTCGGTATCCAGATATAGATATCTCCCGAGATGTAACTCCTCTCTACCAGAATCTTTTCCAACGTGGCACGATCGGGCTTTACGAAAATAAGTCGATGCTCCCAAATCAGCAAGGGTATTACTCGGGCGCGATCGATATGACTGAGCAAACCCAATTTGTTGTCAATAGAGAGGGGGTTACCAACGAAGATATTGCCGTGATTGGCATTCCAACTGAGGGAAACTTAGTCGGTAACTTTGCTATGCTGCGGGATAGCTACTCAGGGCTCTGGGCTGTAGAGGTGATCGAGCAGTTACGATGCCGAGAGCAATCCTGGTTGACCCAAAAGATGGAGAAGGTCTTGTAGGAGTTGCACAGCAAAGATTGACAGAGTTCTCAGGCTGTTTTACGATCGCCATCGCGTCTTGTTAGTCCAATCTATAATAGGACTTACGCATTGACAAAATAACCAAACAGTGAATTGATAAATATAGGTCGTCTACTTTCTAGGTATCGGACAATGAGAAAAATAACTAAACCCTCTACGGCACAATGCAATATAGACCTTTACACCTTATTTTTGT
>NZ_JANMZH010000491.1:0-10102 GCF_031383065.1 Microcoleus sp. OTE_8_concoct_300
AAAATAATTAGTAACTGGTATGAAGTCCAAAGGAATCTATTCACTTCAGTTATACGTGAGCATATTTTAGCAAACTTTAGTAGTGGTGGCATTGTCTAGAATACATAGATGATGTTTTTTGTCAATGCGTAAGTCCTAGTAGCATATTTTGGGTTCCAGTTAAGATGCGTTTACCCTGCGATTTTAGCCCATAATTTGTTTAAGTCCCACTAGCAAAGTATTCTCGCTACGCCTAAATTTTTGCTTTCGGTTTACCTCGGCACCCTCGGCATGACGGGTATGATTGCTTGGGTTGGGTTGAATTGGGTAGAAGTCAAAGCCAACGACATTATTTTTATTTCGGCAGCCACCGGCGCTGTGGGAAGTGTGGCCGGGCAACTAGCTTCATTGCGCGGGTGTCGGGTCATCGGGTCTGCGCGCGTTCAAATATCTATCTAATCGTTTATTTTGATCTCGTTTAGACTCATCAATGTTGCCTTCTATATCAGCTTCTCCAACATGAGATTTAGCTTTATTAAACACTTCTAGGTGAGCGGATTTCCCGCAATGTAAATTATCTACATACCAATATCGGTCTGTAGCTACTTCGCGGTAGATAGCTCTGTCATGCCACCTGGATGAAGTTTTTTGAAATCTTTGTTTGTCTCTTAGTATAGTTTGCTCATCTCTGGGAGGGTCATTAGAGAGTTCATCATATACTGAACAGCTTAAATTAAATGTATGTTCTAGCCAATCTTCAAGCGCAGATTTATCATCAAGACAATCTAATTTTATACAATTTACTTCATCATTATTTTTAACTATAGTAATTAAGCAACAATTAGTAATATGTGGATGAACAAGGTGAAAACTGGAATTAATAAAATTAATCAATAAATAGGTTGACCTACTGTTTTGTAATTTTCTCTCAGCTATTTCTGCTAATGATGTATCATTTACAACCTTGTACTGTCCATTAATCATCAAACAATCAAACCAGTCTGTTGAAGAATGTACTTGTTCTGTACGCCATTCTTTAGGATTTGATTTATTAAAAACAATATTCATGAAGGCTTGTTTAAGTGATTTATCTTTAATTTGATTTAAGCTTTTATTAAAATTAGAGACTTTTACCGCTTCATAGTTGACAAAGAATTTATTATCCTCCTTATATATCTGTTTATCTTTAATTTTTTCATTAATCACTTCAAAAATAGCTTTAAAAACTCTTACTGCTTTTGTGAATTCGGCTTCATTAAGATACTGTCCCTCAAGGGATACTTCATTAATAAAAATTTCCATTTTAGATTCCAAAAAGACGTTCAAAATCTTTATCCATTTGGTCAAAAAATCCTTTAGGCCATTCTTCAATTCCTCCATTAGGTTGAACAGGAATTTGTACAACTGGTTGATCGGAATTTAGCTGTAAGTATAATATATTTAAATTTTCATGGTCAATAATTTTATCAAGCACAGCTATTCGCAAGGCATTTAAAATATGATCGCTATGTGATTCAATAAAAACTTGTACGCCACAACTGCTAACCTTAGCTAGAAAGTGAGTTAGTCGCGATTGCGCTTTTGGGTGTAAATGCGCTTCTGGGTTTTCTACAATTAATATTTCACCTTTTCTAGCAATTAATCCTGAAACAATAATTGGCAAAATGCAATGGTATCCAAAGCCAACATTAGCTGGTTTATAACGATCTTTTGAGGCGTTGGTATTAAATAAAGGTTCTAAAATGTTACTTATTGATTGTGATATTTCTACTTTAGCTCCCTCAAAAACATAACTTAGCCATTCTTCTGTTTGATTAGATAATGTCTTTGCATTCTCTCCTAAGCACAACATATCATCAACTAAATCATTTCGTTTTCTATAAAGCAAATTTACGGTAAATTCGCCTTTTGCACCTACATTAGGAAACTTTTTCAAAGTGGACTTGAAATAAAATTCTTGTGGACCAATGCGATCGGCTGAAATGTAGTGGATATGACTAAAATTAAAATATTCATCTAAGGAATTCAAATAAAATTTTTCATCTTCTATTAAAATAGAATCATTAGGTATTAAATTATTTAATGAACAGTCGCCCAATCTTTTTGGTTCATTCTCAGTAGTTGAGTATTCATTAGTATTATCTTTTTTTAAATACTTTCTCTGTACCGTAGTAACTGAATTGTCTAAATTAAATTTATTACACAAGTTGATCTCTCTGATTTCTGCCACCATATCATCATCTAAATTTTCTCTTAATAAATATTCCATACATTTATGAATAACTTTATTGGGATGAACAATTTCATGGAAATAATATTTAAGTACAATGGGTTCATCTCTTGAGATACTACTATTCCTAACATCAACAAAATTACCCAGTCTTACACAACTTCCATTCAACAGAATTTGGGTTGTCACTTCACTATGCTCAATAGATTGTCGCATTAAAAGCAAAGCTTGTAAAATAGTAGATTTACCACGCCCATTTATGCCGGTCAACAGGTTGATCTGTGTTAAAGGAAACTGTATTTTATCTTTAAAACACTTAAAGTTTTTTAACTCTATTTTAGTTAGCATTTTCTACGTCTCCTAAAATATCTTGTGCTAGTTTAAAGCGGGTAATAACTTTAGATTTGCTACTCGTGGAATACCTTATAGCGTCAATGTATTCTGGATTTTCAAGCAATTTAATAAAGTTATCTTGAATAGATTTCTTGTGAGCTTCTAAAAAATTATCGCTGCTTGCAGAAAAAAAATAACACACAGATTCAAAAATTGCCCTATTTATCATTCCCCTATTTCGATCCGAGGGCAAACGAAAATTTTTAGGACCAAAAAATTCAAAAGTTAAATTCATTACTCGCTCAAAATCATTTTTTAATAGCTCTATTTCTCGATCATCCATTAAATTAATCTTTTTCATAGCTCTTCCTACAAAATCACTCATATCACCTTGATAATCTTTTTCATAATCAAATATTTTAAAAGCCAAGTAACGCAAAATAACTTCTCTATCCTTCATTCTTTTGGGTGAAACACCGTTGTCTGTAGCCTTTCTAAAATATTCTTTTTCTGATAACTCTTTTAGCAGCTTGGTTGATTTTCCGGAAAAAATACAGTTTCTAACTTCTTGACGTTGAAGTTTAGTTCCTCCTGTGTTAATTCTATTGAAAATATCATAGACAACTTTAACGGGAACAGAGGGCTTAATAAGATATATGTTAAGTTTTTTATCTTCAATCCTTGTTTGATAGTCACCTGGTAGTTCTTTAAGTTCTAAAAAGGTGTAACCATTCAACTTAGTTAATGCTTCTAAACCACTTAACTTAAATTCATTCTTAACAAAATTATGTAAAGCTGTAGTCCGCTGTAGACCGTCTACAATAATTAGTTTTCCCTCTTTTGTTTGATTTAAATACCAGGGAGGAAGGGGGAAATTTAGGATAACAGATTCAATAAATTTACTTTTTTTGTCTAATTCCCAAACTACATTGCGTTGAAAATCTGGATCGATAATCAGCCTGCCATTGTCATATTTCCTCAATAACTCAAAAACAGTTTGAGGATCTTCTCTAATATCAATATCTGCTTCAGTTGGATCGTAAGGATACAATCCACCACTATCACCACTATCCTCTTCAGCAGTATCCTCATCTGTTTTGATGACATCATCTTGGAGTTCACTCTCTGTCATTATTTGCTGCTTCTCCTAATATGTGTAACCTTGATGATTCCTCAATTGCACTAGCCTGTAATTTCTTAACGGGACTTAAACAAATGTTAAGCCCAAACCAAGCCAAAACTGGCTTTAATGGATTGTATCATGCTTAGCACTGATTTTTTGTTTAAGTCCCGACTTGTTCAAAAAGTCGGGTATCTGGGTCTTCTATTTTTTTACAAATAAAATGCACTAATTTTCGGTAAATGCCGATCGCTCTTTAATCCAATCGAGTAAAATAGGATTGACCAATTCCGGCGCTTCATCCTGGGGACAATGGCCCACTCCCTCCAAAGGAATAAACTTTTCAACAGCCGGAAACTTTGCCAATTCTCGCCCCAAAGCGATCGGCTCCCAAGGGTCCTCCGTACCCCACAAAATCAAAGCAGGACAGCTCAAACGCGGCAACAAATCCTCCGGTAGTGGCCCTTGAGAATAACTGATAAATGCCACAAATACTTCGACTGCGCCGCTGTCTTTGGCAGGTTCCAGCAGCATATTTACGAGTTCGTCGGTGACAGATTCAGGACGGCGATAAGCTTGCAAAAGCACTTTTTTGAGTGTTTTTGGCGTTGCTAATTGTTTAAAAAATAATTGACTTATCCACTTGACATTTAAAATTTTTTGTGCAATTGGGGCTCCAAAACTGCGATACCAAGGCAATTCGGCGCGTTTGCGATCGTGCAGCAAGCGCAGGGAACAATTGAGTAAAATTACGCCCTCAGCAATATCGGGAAAATCAACAGCCGCTTGCATAATTGCCACACAGCCGATCGAATTTCCCACCAAAAAAGCCGGCCCGCCCGCAACTTCCCGACAAAAATCAGCAATTAGCTGTCCCCAAGTTTCAAAAGTATAGTCAATTTCAAGCTTGGGCTGGGGTTTAGCAGAACCGCCAAAACCGATGAGGTCGATCGCATAACAGTGGCAATCAGCAGCCAGCGCCGGCAAATTCTTGCGCCAGTGGCCCCAAGACGCACCAAAACCGTGGACAAACACCACCGCAGGCCCCTGGGAACCCGCAGCCTGGTAGCAAATCGGAAAGCCTTTCCACAGCCAAGTTTGAGGTGCAGCAACTGTTGACGAAGTGGGAATAGAAGATGTCATGGGATTTTAGATTTTAGATTTTAGATTTTAGATGAATGCAAGGCTGCAAAGGACTCAAGTCATCAGAAAATTTGGGTAGAAACCCCGTCCTTTTAGGACGGCTTTACTGGTATAATTTGAGTGGTCAATGACCCACCCGTGACGATGGAGACATAAACCCTAACACCAAAGCTTGCAACAATTGCAACGGGGAAGAAAAATCGGTAGACCGGGAAAAGAGGACAGGGCAATGGACAGTCCACCCCTAGAATCAAACAACAAAGATTTTTGTTGGTATTCGACACATAAAACCGCAGGGCTTGCGGGTTAGTCTGTGGAGCGAGCATAAGACCAAATCTCCTTGAGGGTGGAGGCCGCTGCTAAGAAGCAGAAACCTAAGTTGTGAGGCTTAGGAATCACCGCACCTTCAGGTCGGTGAGTATGTCAATACTACAAACCGTATCGCAATTCGAGGCAACCGCTAGGACATAAATCTCAAACCCTCTTCCCTCTTCCCTCAGCGTTCTCTGCGCTCTCTGCGGTTCATTTCTCTTCTTTCTTCCTTATTCGTTCTGACTTTGCAGTTAGAGCCGATATTATGTCAGGATTAAAGATGCTGACTTCTTTGCCTTATTGAAATTTCCCTTATGCCAACGATCGTTTCCACTGCTGTCGTACCGTTTCTGGGCTCAGAAATTGTACCAGACTACGACACCGCCAAAGTAGTAATCTTACCAATTCCCTACGAAGCTACCACCACTTACCGCCGGGGGTGCGAAAACGGACCGGCGAAACTTCTAGAAGCTTCTCATCAACTCGAGTGCTACGATGAAGAACTAGATTCCGAAGTTTGCTACGATGTCGGAATTTATACAAAAGAGCCGATCGCCGATACTCGCAACAGTCAACGGGTTTCATCCTCAGAAATGCTGCGAGTCACCCAAGCCTCCGTCCACCAGCTAGTTACCGAAAATAAATTTGTCATCTCCCTCGGAGGCGAACACAGCATCACTGCGGGCGTTGTCGAAGGTTATCGCCAAGCATACCCGGATGAACCTTTCACAGTCGTGCAAATCGACGCCCACGGCGACTTGCGGCACGAGTACGAAGGCTCGATCCACAACCACGCCTGCGTGATGCGGCGTATTGTAGATATGGGCTTACCGACACTGCAAATCGGGATTCGCGCTATCTGCAAAGAAGAAGCAGACTTGATTAAAGCAAAACAGCTAAACGTGATTCGAGCTAGGGAAATCGCTAGTCAACCGGATTGGGCCGATCGGGCAATTGCCAGCATCACAACTAAGCGAGTATTTTTGACTATAGACTTAGACGGCATCGATCCGACTTTAATTCCAGGGGTGGGCACACCCGAACCGGGCGGGTTAAATTGGTATTCCCTCACCGGATTTTTGCGCCGCATCTTCGAGTCCTACGAAGTAATCGGGTGTGACATTATGGAATTAGCACCTATTGTAGATTCTGTAGTCTCAGAATTTACCGCAGCCAAATTAGCATACAAACTTATTGGATATCAAGCACTGGCTCAAGGTTGGCTAAAGCCAGACGAGGGATAAATCGCGAAGTAGGAATCAAAATAGGCTGTTGGCAAGGCTAAAATTAAGCTAAAGCAAAAAACAGCCAATTTTATTCGCACTGACAGTTTCATCTTTCATGCTTGCAAAACTGCTCCTCACCTCCTCAAAAAATGAGTTTACTAATGGAAACAACCGGAACTCCCATTAACGGCTACGCTCCCGATTTTGAACTGCCGGGAATTGACGAAGACGTTCACCATTTATCTCGATATTTAGAAAAATTTCGGGCGATCGCGGTGATATTTATGTGCAATCATTGCCCTTACGTGCAGTTGTATCTCAATCGTATGAAAGAAATTCAAGCAGATTTTCAAGATCGAGATGTTACTTTAATCGGGATTAATGCAAACGATCCAAACCAGTATCCCGACGACAGTTTTGAGAAAATGAAAATTTTTGCAGCCAACAATCAACTCAACTTCCCGTACATCCGAGATGTTGCTCAAGATGTGGCTGAAAGTTTTGGGGCTTCTAAAACGCCGGAGGTTTTTTTGTTAGACCAAGACGGCAGATTGCGCTATAAAGGTTTAATTGACGACAACGCCGACGATCCGGCGGCGGTGGGGGTGTCTTATCTGCGGAGTGCGATCGACCAATTGCTCAAAAGCGAACCGGTGGAGCCTTCGAGTACAGAGGCTCAAGGCTGTTCTATCAAGTGGCGATAATCGGGAGGTTTTAAATTAACAATCCTGGACTAATTATGTAGGGTGCGCACAGCGCACCTTATCGCTTTAAGTAGCGCCTAAGTTCTGTTAACGAACCGCGAAGACGCGAAGAGCACGAAGCAAGAAAGAGAAGAAGATAGTTTTATATTGGTTTCGGAGTAACTCAAAATTAAAATTCAAAACTCTTTTCGGTGAACTTAAAAAATACACGCATTCTCAATTTGATTTTCGCAGCCATCGCGGCGCTAGCACTGCTGATTAGTTGCAATTTATTTCAGAGTGTTTCTCCAGTCGCGACGCAACAGCGCACGTCTTTAACTGTATCTGCTGCTATCAGTCTGTCGCCAGCCTTAGCAGAAATCAAGACTGTTTATCAAGGCAGCAATCCTAATGTTACTATTACTTATAATTTTGGTGCTTCCGGTGCTCTAGAGCAGCAAATTCAGCAAGGAGCCCCGGTAGATGTATTCTTGAGCGCCGCTACCAAACAAATGGATGCTTTGCAGCAAGCTAATTTGCTGATTGACGACACGCGCCGGAATTTGCTGACAAATCGCCTGGTTTTGATTAGCGCTAAAAATGGCGTTGTTTTGAGCGATTTTAAACAGTTGACAGAGGCCAGAATTAAGAAAATTGCGATCGGCGAACCCAAGAGCGTACCTGTGGGACAATACGCTCAGGAAATGCTAAGTAAGCTGGGATTGTGGCAGCAAGTTTTACCAAAATTAGTGCTAGGAAATAACGTCCGCCAAGTGCTGACTTTTGTAGAAAGTGGCAATGCGGATGCAGCTATAGTCTACGCGACTGATGCCAAAGCATCGCTAAAAGTCGCGGTACGCGCCACGGCTGCGGCAAATTTGCACTCGCCGATTGTTTATCCGCTGGCAGTTATCAGAAACAGCCACAATCCCGCTGCGGCTAAAGCGTTTGTTGAGTTTTTAGCTGGCGATCGGGCTAAAATATTATTTCAGAAATACGGATTTGGTATAGTTGGATAACTAACTAATTAGGGATTTTTTACCGCTGATGATAGCAGATAAGCGCTGATTAACGCGGATGTATTTATAGATGGAATTTGATATTTCTCCGCTCTGGATATCTCTAAAATCCTCGGCTATTGCGACATTTATCACCTTTTTTATGGGAATAGCGGCTGCTCGGTGGATGCTTTTAACTCGCATCAGGGGTAAAGCTTTGATTGAAGGGATTTTTATTTCTCCCTTAGTTTTGCCGCCGACAGTAGTGGGATTTTTGCTGCTGCTGCTGTTTGGGAGAAATGGGGCGATCGGTCAATTCTTGCTACAATTTGACTTAACTATAGTTTTCACTTGGCAAGCGGCCGCTATTACTGCCACAGTTGTATCCTTTCCCCTCATGTACAAAACTGCTTTGGGAGCTTTTGAGCAAATTGATGCCAATCTTCTCAACGCTGCTCGCACTTTGGGGGCCTCGGAGTGGCAAGTCTTTTGGCGAATTATGTTGCCGCTAGCATGGCCGGGAATTTTAGCAGGAACTATTCTCGCATTTGCTCGCGCTTTGGGCGAATTCGGCGCGACGCTGATGTTAGCGGGGAACATTCCCGGACAAACTCAAACTATCCCGATGGCAATTTATTTTGCTGTGGAAGCAGGGGATATGAGGCAAGCTGCTATTTGGGTTTTGATTATTCTTAGTCTTTCTTTGAGCGTGCTAACTGCTGTTAATTTTTGGACTGATTTACAAAGGATCTCGCCCAAACCAAATTCGAGCCAAAAACTGGAATCTAATTTTTCCAAAGCTGCCTCTTATTTTACCACAAAGTCTACAACAAAACAACCGGAAAGCGGACTTTGTTTAAAGATTTTTAAACCTCTCTCCGGCTTTGCCTTGGATGTCGGCTTCGATATCAGCCCGGAAGTCCTGGGAATTTTGGGCGCATCGGGTTCCGGCAAAAGCATGACTCTGCGCTGCATCGCTGGTTTGGAAACTCCCAGCAGCGGTAAAATTGTAGTCAACGGCAAGGTTTTATTTGACTCAGCACAGGGCATTAATGTACCTTCTAAAGACCGCCGCATCGGTTTTTTGTTTCAAAACTATGCTTTATTTCCTCACCTGAGTGTTGCTCAAAATATTGCGTTTGGCTTGCAGCATTTATCTGAAAGCGAGCAAAAACTTCGGGTAAAAGAACAACTAATTTCGATGCAAATGTCGGGACTGGAAAACCGCTACCCGCAAGAACTTTCGGGGGGCCAACAGCAGCGGGTGGCTTTGGCGAGGGCGATCGCCCCTTCTCCCGATTTGCTGCTGTTAGACGAACCGTTTTCTGCTTTGGACACTCACTTGCGCAGTCAACTGGAACGGGAGTTAATGCAGACTCTGGTTAATTATCCGGGAATTACTTTGTTTGTCAGCCACAATTTAGAGGAAGTTTACCGGGTGTGCAAAAATCTGTTGGTGTTGGCCGAGGGAAGGCCGATCGCCTTTGATACCAAAGAGAACATTTTCGATCGCCCTGGCAATTTCACTGTCGCCCAGTTGACTGGCTGTAAGAACTTCTCTGCCGCTAAACCGATCTCCGTAACTGTCGTCGAGGCGATCGACTGGGGCTGTACTCTGACTGTAGTCGAACCAATTCCCAAATCTCTAGTTTCTGTGGGAATTCGGGCTCATCAACTGAGTTTTGTTAGCGGGTGCGATCGCGAAAATACTTTTGCTTGTTGGATCGCCTCAACTGTGGAAACTCCGCACCGGGTGACATTATATCTCAAATTGCACTCGCCTCCCAATCATTCCCAAGATTATCACTTGCAAGCCGAAGTTTTTAAGGAAAAGTGGAGGGCTATGAAGGACAATCCTTTTCCCTGGTATGTTCAGATCGAGCCAATTAGGTTAATATTAATGGAGGCATGAGTTAACCAGTCTGTCAGGAACCTCACCCTAAAGGGATGAGGCTTGAAGGAGAAATCTAGAGAGCCATTCTGACCAGCCAAGCGTCTTAATTGACTACGTTATTAAGGTCACGACACCCTGGAATGCGAAGCTAGTTCCTTGCTCTGTCGCTAATAGTTAACCAGTT